>JAUZPH010000687.1 GCA_030706065.1 Bacillota bacterium
CCGATGGAGGCATCTGCTGCAGCTAAAAGTGTTGTGGCGTAATTTATAAACGGAACACCTCTTCCAAAGGTACCGGCGGTAAAACCGGCCAGGTCCGTTACAACACCGCCGCCCACTGCAATTATGCAGCAGTCCCTTCGGTAGGATTTGTCCAGCATGCTGTCTTCAATAAATTCCTTTGTCTTTCTTGTTTTGTTTTTCTCTCCTGCCGGAAATGCAAATAAATCCGCCTGGAGGCCGTTATTCAGAAACATCTTATGTATTTTATCTCCATATAATTTTTCAACTTCACTGTCAGTCACAATTGCAAACTTGTTTACTCCTTTTACCAGGCCGTTCTTTATGTCTTCAACCATTTTATCCATGAGGTTAAATCCGATTTCAACATCATAGGAATCATCAATTACCTTTTTTAATTCAACATGGAAATTACTCATCTTTTGCCTCCTATTAAATTATAAAATAGATTTGCTTTGCCGAACATTTACAGTCTAACTCCATTATATAGAATATGTGTAATCTTGTATATTGATAAATGCGGGATGAAACGTAAAGCCTATTACAGTGGAAGTAAATGAAGGATGCAATCACAAATATCCTGAAGAATCATAAAATGGTAACAGCAATGAATAGGGTGAGGAAAGGGATATGAGGGCATTGATACAGGGGTTAAGCGAATCGGAGATAATGGAAATACAGGGGCTTTTGATAAGGCTTGGATACTACCGTGGTGAGGCAGACGGAAAATTCGGAAGGCTTACAGAGCAGGCGCTTGCAGGGTTTCAACGCAGCTATGGAGCAACTCCAGAGGAAGTCATTGGTGAGGATACCTGTAAAATGTTGTGGAAATTCCTACAGGGTTATGACACTTACACCATAAAACCTGGAGAAATTATTGACAGCGTTGCAGTCAGATTTTCTACAACGGCTAACAGAATACTTGCTGCAAATCCTGGATTGGCAGAAGATGTCCGGGTGGAGGGACAAAATATAGTTGTTCCCTATGGCATCAATGTAGTAGATACAAATATAAATTATACTTATGAAATCATGGAGAAGAATATACAGAGTTTAAGGACAAGGTACCCCTTTATTGAAGTGGGCACGGCGGGTAAAAGCGTGTTGGGCAGGTACCTTTACTATATCAAGCTTGGTAGTGGGCCAAGGGAGGTTTTCTATAACGGTTCCCATCACAGCCTGGAATGGATCACCTCTGTGCTTCTGATGAAATTTGTTGAGAATTATTCAAAGGCTTATGTGGATGGCACTGCGCTGGAACGCCGTAATGTAAGAGACATGTGGAGGGAAAGTACCATATATGTAATGCCCATGGTAAATCCGGATGGTGTGGATCTGGTGATTAACGGCCTGCAAAGCGGCAATCCCTACTATAACGACCTTATAAGGTGGAATAAAGGGAGTAAGAATTTTTCAAGGGTATGGCAGGCTAATATAAGAGGCGTGGACTTAAACCACAATTATGATGCCTCCTGGAGCATGTCCAAAGCGGCGGAAGGAGTCTATGGAATTACCGGCCCGGGGCCCACAAGATTTTCCGGCACTGCTCCGGAATCGGAACCGGAAAGCAGGGCGGTGGCAGACTTCACACGGAAGCATGCTTTCAGGCTGGTGCTGGCTTACCACAGCCAGGGAGAGTTAATTTATTGGACATATTCTGACAAGACTCCGCTTGAATCCTCAAGGATAGTGCAGCACTTCGCACGGGTCAGTGGATACAAGCCGGACCAGACCTCCGGGATAGCCTCCTATGGCGGGTATAAGGACTGGTTTATCGACAAGTTCGGGAAGCCGGGCTTTACCATAGAGGTAGGCAGGGGTACCAATCCGCTGCCCATATCCCAGTTCAGTAAAATATACAAGGATAATATAGGAATACTGTTGATGGCAGCGGTTATATGAAAATCGGAAG
>JAUZPH010000688.1 GCA_030706065.1 Bacillota bacterium
CTTCACAGGCATCGTTTTCATTAACCCTAATGATATCACTAAAGTTACAAAATGGACATGTAATTTATTATTGTTTTGAGGAATATTGCCGTGGGATATTCCATCTACAATAGATTCAAGAACATAAAAGCCCTCTCATCAATGAGAGGGCTCCGAAATGAAACTAATTTTAGATTATATTTCTTTAGCTTACTCCTGTCTGCCTATTGACCAGTAAACCTTATGTTCCAGCCTGCTCCCGGGCTCAATTTCCTTCAGCGGGCTGTGAACTTCCACCTCCAGATAAGGATACTCGGCAGAATTATATACTTCTATAGCGCAGCCGTGGCCGTAGGGCCCTTGAGTTGGTTCGAACTCAACCTTGAATACCTGTGATAAATCCTTTACCAGGGTTTCCACACAGCCTTTGTTTATATCCGTACCAAGCTTGAATACCGTGTTATCTTCACAATGAATATGGGCTCTGCCATCGGATTTTCTTATTATATCCTCACCGACTTTAAAATCTTCGAAGACTTTTATACCACCTTCATACTGTGATTCACCATAAGTATCAAAATTCACTACGGAAGGACGGTTTACCATTGTCACCTGCCATACACCTTTTCTTACAGTTTCCTCTCCCAGGTTCTCTATACTCTGGGTAATGGCTATTTGGGCCCCTTCTGCAGGAATCTCTATTGTTCTCCTGACTCTCAGTTTCGTTTCCCTGCATATAGTGCTGACAAGCTGCACTGTTACTCCGCCGTTTTCCTCATGAATGTCCATATCATAATGGCCACTGTCCAAATCCATATATGGCGGCCCATCCCAATCATCCTGAGGTGCAATCCATGTCTTCTCGCCGCCGTACAGAAGATATCCACATTTTAGCCTCTGTTCCTTTAATTCCGGGATTGTACCTTCAACAATTTCAGGTTTGAATCCATAAAGGCTGTTGTTATGGAAAAGAATGTTGCTGCCGCTGAGGCCGAAACTCATTATCCTTCCGCCTATCCCGGGTACTACACTAAGGCTTATTGTTTCATTGGAAAACTCATAGCCCTGAAACCCAAGGCAGTCCACTTCACGAATAGTAACCTTTCCGCCCATTTTTTATATCAACTCCTACTCACATATTTATGTATATACCTAAATATACCATAGTAACAGCTTAATACCAATATGCAGGATTGATAAAAAACAAGGTATCGCCTCAGTAATACCTTGTTTTATTGATAAGCCTATTTAATTGTTGTCCCTGGAGTATCGTAATAAACTGCAGCAACAGCTTCTGCTGCTTCTTCCAGCATCCCTATGTCCTCCAGAAGTTGCAGTATTCCGTAACGCTTACGGATATCCTTTGCTGCAATAAAGCTCTTCTTGAAGAGTTCCCTGTTCAGGCCCAATTCCTCAGGGCTGCAGATAGCCCCGGCCTGCTTCATTATGCCTCTTATTACTTCCGGGTTCGGAAGTAATTCAGAACAGATTTCCTTTATCGCACTCCAGTTTTTCACGATATTTTTCATGTTTCTTTCGCGCTGCTCAGCTTCAAAAGCTATGCTGCCTTCCTTGAATTTGATTATACTGGCGGCGCTTCTTGTATACACCTCAGATAAGCCCCGAGCCCACTGATTTCTATCCAAATGCCTGTACCTGCCTGTAGCATAAACCGTCTCTATGTCAAGGTTGTTTACAAAACTATATGCTTCGGCTATAATTCCTACGCCTACTCCAACATTGTTTCCGTGAAGCCACTTGGTGTACCTGCCTTCATTCATAGATATCATTTCCCAACAATGAGACAGGTGATGCTCTTCACCGGAAGCCGGTCTTGAAGTACCTGTCATGCCAATGGCCAGACCGGTAAAAATCAAGGCTTCCGTTATGCTCTTTATGGTTTCATCGTCTCTTTCAGCTATCCTGTC
>JAUZPH010000689.1 GCA_030706065.1 Bacillota bacterium
ACTGCCTCTTTTTATTTTCATGTCATTTTCGCAATATTATTAGATTCATAGATGTTAACTCCGTGCTTCTCCGTCAGTGCCACTCTGTACATTGCCCTCGCCACCGTTCTTGCATGGATGGGTTTATATTTTTTTATACTTCCGATAAATATGAAGGGAAGAACTCTATATGCTGCCCCGGCGGCTTTTTCACCCAACCTGAACTCCTTCCTTTTTCCCAGAAGAAGCGATGGCCTGAATATATGCAGTCCCGGCAGGCCAACCTTTTTCAGCTCCTCTTCAAGCTGTCCTTTTATTCTGTTATAGAATATTTTCGAGTTTGGATCCGCCCCCATGGCCGATATTGTGAGAAACTGAGAAACCTGACGCTCCCTAGCCTTCTTTGCAAGCACCACAGGATATTCCAAATCCACTGTGGCAAAAGCCTCCATGTTTTTTGCCTTCCTCATGGTAGTCCCAAGGCAGCAGAATACATGATTTACCGATTTATCTATTACATGCTTATCCAGTTCCCTGAAGTTTATAATCTTTTCTTCAAGCTTGTTATGATTTATATCCATTGAAGTTCTGACCCATACGATAACCTTTTCATATTCTGGAGCAGATAATAATATTCTGACCAATTCATTGCCAACAAGACCCGTGGCACCTACAACCAACGCTACCTTACCCATACTGTATACATTCCTTCCTTTATTATGCCTCACTTTATTATATTTTCAAACTTTATACTGTACAATATTCACTTTATTTATGATAGTATAGATATAACTTTTAATAAAGTATAAACTATGCCTGGGAGTGATAATAGATGCTTAATGAAAGGTTTCTAAAACAAATAGATTTCATCACAGAAATTGATAAACTTAAAAATATATTCAGACAAAATGTAATTATTGAAGGCCGGCGCAGCGAAAACGACGCCGAGCATTCCTGGCATATGGCTGTTATGGCAATCTTACTGTCAGAATATGCACCGGAAAAGATAGATGTTCTTAAGGTAATAAAGATTCTGCTGATTCATGACCTGGTGGAAATCGATGCCGGTGACACATTCTGCTATGATGAAAAAGGCTACCTTGATAAGGCAGAGCGTGAACAAAAATGTGCCGACAGATTATTTAACATCCTGCCAAAGGATCAGGCAGAGGAATTTCTGAATCTGTGGAGGGAGTTCGAAGAGGTTGAAACACCGGAGGCTAAATTTTCTGCTTGCCTTGACAGGCTTCAGCCCTCGATTTTGAATTATAATACCGAAGGCCATACCTGGCAGAAGCCCGGAGTAAACAAGGAAAAAGTTCTTAAGAGAAACATGATTGCCGAGGAAGCCGTGCCAACCTTCTGGGAATATATAACTGAAGTCATTATAAAAGACTCCGTGGCAAAGGGCTATCTGAAGGAGTAATTTCAGTACTCCTATACAGATATACCCGGTGAGAGTTCTGTTAAATCTTTCTAAAACGAAGATGTTAATATAATTGACAATGGACGATTGAGGATTGACAAGTAAGGTTGAAATTCAGCACTGCTGAATTTCTATAATAGTTTTTTTGCTTTTTCGCAGCCTGGGAGAAAAAGCATCCATAATTGTCCATTGTCCACTGTCAATTGTAATTTTAACAAAACTTATTGGCCTCTTATCTGCATTTGGCAACTGTTACTTGCCTTACTAAGGTGTCAACCTGTTTTTGTCTCTTGGGAAAAGTGAGGTTTCCCTTACATTATTTATGCCAAGAAGCAGAGCTAACAGCCTTTCAAGTCCAATGGCCAAACCTCCGTGGGGCGGTACCCCATACTTAAATACTTCCACATAGTTCTGGAAGTCACCGGGGTTCAGGCCCTTCCTTATGAAGTTTTCCACCAGCATATCGTAATTGTGTATCCTCTGTC
>JAUZPH010000069.1 GCA_030706065.1 Bacillota bacterium
AAGAGAAAGGATGAGGAATGAACTATGAAGAACATTGATATAACAGCTTTACCTGCCGAATATAAACGTGCAGTTGATAAAGAACTTCAGGGAGTTATTACAGAGGTTTCATACAATGTAAGAAACTACATTAACCTGTCGAGACAGCTGGTGACGGACCGTAAAATCAGTTCCGAGGAAGCGGGAAGAGAAACGGTTCAAGGAGATGCCATTATAAAGAAATGTAATGTCTATTTACCTGCCGGTTATGAAGAAAACGATATGGATACCAGATACAATGTACTGTATCTGCTCCACGGAGTAGGTGGAAGCCGTTTTGAGTGGTTATACGGCAGCGGTAATGAAGACGGAAATCATGTAATATGTAATATATTTGACAATCTTATTGCAAGAGGTGAGATTGATCCGCTGATAGTTGTATTTCCCGAGGGTAGAAGCGCAGATGATTGGACAGACAGTTCCTTTAACGCTGCCGGAACCAACTTGCTGGGTTTCTATTATTTCGATTATGAGCTGAGATATGATCTTATTCCTTTCATTGAGTCCACACATAATACATACGCAGACATAAAAGATACGTCTTCGGAAGGAATAGCTTATAACCGCATGCACAGGGCCCTCGGAGGCCTTTCCATGGGCGGAATGCAGGCGCTGAATTTGATTGTCGGTGGTTACCGATGTGATTCAACATTGTATACCGGAACAAAGAATGGCTGGACAAATGGTCTGGATACAACTGTTCCTGCGCCGGGTATGGAGGATTTGTTTGCCTACGTCGGCGCCTTTTCAAATGCCCCCACCTCCAGTGACGGAAAGGTTCTTGGCACCAGCATGGCTTCCTGCAGCCACAGGTTGGATTTGCTTTATATTACCTGCGGGGATGCAGACGGAATAGCAGTTGGACTTGGTTATGAAAGAGCGGTTAATGGCCTCACGGACGCAGCAGGAGACAATTTTGGCAATTATTACGAGGTGCTCATTAAAGGCGGCGTTCATGATTTCAACGTATGGAACAATGGTGCATATAACTTTATCCGTTTGTCCTTTGAAAAGAAAGAAGTGCATAATAAACCGGATGTTATAAGGATGACTCTGGATTCATATTGATAATTTAAAAATGAGAGGAGACAATCATTATGCTGAGAACAGTAAAAGTTGAAAACGGTATTGTTCAGGGACTTCCGGCAGCGGATCCACGTATAACAAGCTTCAAAGGCATTCCCTTTGCAGCTCCACCGGTAGGAGAAAACCGCTGGCGTGCTCCCCAGCCCGCAAAGGATTGGGATGGTGTTTTAAAAGCTTTCGACTTCGCACCGATATCGATGCAGGCACCTACAGTTATAGATGTAAATAACATCTATACCAGAGAATGGTCAGTAGATCCGGACATAGCTATGGCTGAGGACTGTCTTTACCTGAATGTATGGACGCCGGCATGCAGCCCCGATGAGAAGCTTCCGGTCTTTGTATGGTACTTCGGCGGGGGGCTTCAGGTTGGACATACAGCTGAAATGGAGTTTGACGGCGAGCGTATAGCCCGAAGAGGTGTCGTAGTAGTAACAGTTAATTACCGTCTGAATACCTTCGGATTTTTATGCCATCCTGAGATAACAGCAGAAGCACCAGAGGCTCCTGCAAATTTCGGTCATCTGGACCAGCAGTTTGGTACCCAATGGGTTAAACGCAATATTGCGGCTTTTGGCGGCGACCCTGACAACATTACAATAGGAGGACAGTCTGCCGGCGGCGGAAGCGTATTAAGTCAGCTTACCTCACCACAAAACGAAGGCCTTTTTCAGAGAGCTATTATTGAGAGCGGTATTATGACCAGGCTTTACCCCAACAGCTTTTTCCCGGGAGGCAGGCACAATCTGGAAGATGCTGAAAAGGAGGGAGTGAAATTCTTTGAATATCTTGGAGTTTCCTCACTGGCAGAAGCCAGAAAGCTCGACGCTGTATATCTCCGTGATAAAACACTGGAGTATAACAGATTCTGGGGCACCGTTGTGGATAATGTATTCAGCATAGGCAACGCTTTTGAGCTTTTCCTTGAAAACAAGCGTTGGAATGTACCTGTAATGTTGGGTCATACATCTTCTGAGTTTTTCAGTATTCCAAACGTCAAGACCCTTGAAGAGTTCAGAGACTTAGCTGTTGAATTGTTCGGAGATCATGCAGAGGAGTTCCTGGCACTTTGCAGGGCTGAGTCAGGTAGTATTGATGAAGCATTGAAAAGAGCTTCAGTGAGAGGTATTGAATATGCTATCCGTGTAGCAGCACAGGCTAATGCCGATACAGGTGCCAATACACCGCTGTATTACTATAATTTTGATGCGGAAATACCTGGATGGGACAACCCGGGAACGTTCCACTCAGTGGATCTCTGGTTCTTTTTTGAGACACTTGCCAAGTGCTGGAGGCCTTTTGTAGGCAAGCATTACGATCTTGCCCGTCAGATGTGCAACTACTGGGCCAACTTCATAAGTTCCGGAAATCCAAACGGAAAAGACTCCACAGGAGAAGATATGCCGCAGTGGGAGCCTTACACTCCCGAGGCACCTTATGGAATGGTATTCGGAGATAAATCAGTGTTTGTAAAGGAGCAGCCCGGCGAATTGATGAAATTCCTGGTTAAGGAATATTTCAAGAAAAAGCAGTAAAAAAAAGAAGCTTCCAGGGTTTTAAACTCTGGAAGCTTTTTATATATAGATTTTACAATCCAATTGCCCTTATTGAGTAGGAATAGGAGTAGCACCTGTTGGCATACAGAGTAAATTCCGGATAGGTCCTGGCTCCCCAGGTATCATCGCCGCCTACTCCCATTTGCTTGTAATTTACCCTTACAACAACCTTGTCGCTTTCCGGAAGCTTGTAGACATGATCATTCTTTTCCAGCTCAAAGGGGGTATATGGCAGTGCATTTATCTCAACAGAAGGCAATCCCTTAATTTCTATACCGATTCCATGTTCATTTGTGAACCTGGCCCATCTTACTTCTGTCTTGTTACCGCACTCCTGGGGTCTTAAATAAGGAGTAAACTGGTCACTTACCCTTCCGGAGTAAATTCCTACTTTTGCTCCAAGAGCCCTGTCCCAGTAATTTTCGTGGGGTCCCTTTCCATACCAGCTGAAGTTTTCAAAGGATTTGTCAAGAATCATTAGCATACCGACTTCGGGGATTTCCGGCAGCTTGGCTCCCGGTGTCAGTTCCTCACATACATCAATATGGCCGTCTCCAAAAATTGAGTACACAACTTTGCATATGGAAACCTGCGATGTAGGTAGTTCAAATATTTCAGTTACAACAACCTTGTTCTCTCCAACCTCTTTAGAGAAATCAAGGAGTTTTCTAAGTTTTCCGGCTTCCCGCCAGGTTCCACATCTTGATGGGAGCTGGTTTCCCTTGTCATTGTCAGTGTATGCCCTCCAGAAGTTAGGAGCAGGACCTTCCTTAATAAACTCGGTACCTTTAAAAGTATAGGATGACAAGGAAGCGTCAGTCTTACTAAAGGTAACATTAAACTCTTTTCCTGAGATCTTGAAAGTCTTGGCATCTTCAGAGATTTCTATAGGTGCATATTCATTGGCGAATGTAGTACATCTTTCCAAAACAACGGGAAGCTTGAACTGCTCAAAAGCCACTTCATGGTCTTTATCAGCCCATAGAGTCTGTGCTTTCAAAACAAAACCGACATTTAAGATGTATTCTTCATTCAAGCTGGAGGCTTTTAAGCTTCCTAACGGTATTGTAATAGTACAGAAGGAATCCGGCCCCAGGTCTATGTTGTCTCTGCCCTCCGAAACCAATATTCCATTCTTGAATACCTGCCAAATAAATTCGTATTCCTTTAAGTTTGTAAACAGGAATTTATTTTCTATTCTTATCTTTCCTTGTGACAAGTCCTCAGCAGTAAATCTCACGTTCTGGTAGCATCTTTTCACTTCAAATATCTTCGGACTTACAGTCCTGTCTGCAAAAATAAGACCATTGCCGCAGAAATTGCCGTCATTTGGTTTTTCCCCAAAGTCACCGCCGTATGCCAGATATTCTATTCCTTCAGGAGTTTTCGTCCTTACAGCCTGGTCAATCCAATCCCAAATGAAGCCTCCCTGAAGAATTGGATACTTGTCAAACAGATCCACATACTTGTATAAGTTTCCGGAGGAATTACCCATTGCATGACTGTACTCGCACAATATAAAAGGCTTCTTATTGTTTTTGTTTAATGCATACATCTCAAGAGTAGCAGGGGATGAATACATCTGGCTTTCAATATCGGAGGCAGTCTCATATTTCCTTAAGTGTGTGATGCCTTCGTAATGTACAATTCTGGTAGAATCATTATCTCTTAAGAAATCATGCATTTTTATAAAATTCTCTCCGCCGAAGGCTTCATTGCCAAGAGACCAGATAATTACCGAAGGGTGGTTTTTATCCCTCTGAAGCATGGAATTTGCCCTGTCCAGTACAGCAGCGGTCCAGCATGGCTTGCTTCCCGGAACATTATGTTCATCTTCTTCGAGCTGCCAGTAATCCCAGGTTCCATGGGTCTCAAGATTGGCTTCGTCAATGACATAAATCCCATATCTGTCGCAAAGATCGTACCAGGCAGGATGATTTGGATAGTGAGAAGTACGGACCGCATTAATGTTATGTTTTTTCATCAGCGTAATATCCATGAGCATTTCTTCCACGTCAACAGCACGTCCTTTATCACAGCTGAATTCATGGCGGTCTACACCTTTAAATACAATTCTTTGCCCGTTAAGCTTCATAAGCCCGTCCTTTATCTCGAATTTCCTGAAACCTATTTTACAGCTGGCAGTCTCGATAAGGCTGCCATCCTGGTTCCTTAAGGACAACACAAGAGTATAAAGGTTTGGATGCTCTGCACTCCATTTCAGAGGGCTTTTTATAAATGTAGAAAGTTCAACTGCACTGGAACTTCTACACGACAAATTCGAATCAACGCTGACTGGTACATCGAAAACGGCCTTTTGGTCTATATCAAATAATTGTGCTTCAAAAGTAACTTTGCCGCACTGAACATTAAAATAGTTAGCCAATTTAGCATTAATTTTCAGTACAGAGTTTTCATAGTTTTTATCCAAATCCGTTATGGCAAAAAAGTCATAGATATGTAGATTTGGTGTGGAATAAAGATAAACGTCCCTGAAAATACCGCTGAGTCTCCAGAAGTCCTGATCTTCAAGCCAGCTGCCATCGCACCACCTGTAAACTTCCACAGCCAGCTTGTTTTCACCATCCTTGAGATATGGTGTTATATCAAATTCAGAGGGCGAAAAGGTATCCTTGCTGAATCCCACAAGGTCACCATTAACCCAACAATAAAAAGCTGATTCTACGCCCTGGAAGCTTATGAATACAGGCTGCCCCCTCCATTCTTCGGGCACTGCAAAAGTCCTGACATAAGAGCCTACCGGATTATACTTCGTTGGTGCATATGGCGGTGTCAGTCGTTCGCTTTCAACCCAAGGATAGTTGACATTTGTATACTGAGGGTAGTCATAGCCCTGCAGCTGCCAATGGGAAGGTACTTTTATCTCATCCCATGAGCTGCAGTCATAGCCGGGTTCATAAAAATCTTTTATTCTTTTCTCTGCATTCTCTGCAAAATTGAATTTCCAACTTCCGTTCAGGCCTTTGAAATACCTGGAAGAGCTATACTCTCCATCCAATGCCTTTTCGACAGTATCAAAAGGTATAAAGGCAGCATGAGCATCCATGCGGTTTAAATGGGTGATTTCAGGATTATTGTTCCATTCAGGATAACCATTGGCAGGCTGTTTGTATATAAATTTTTCCATCTCGATCCTCCAATAAATATAATTATATTGATATTATACATGTGGCAAACTATTTGATTCAATCTAAGGATTTTGATAATATATAAATATATTGAACAAAAGGAGCATGAAATTGGAAAGGATTTTTTCTCTGCTTACAGAAAAGGATATGGTTCTTCCGGTCTTTGTAACGGGAGTAGGTTATGAAGAATATCAGGATCATGTAACCAGGAAGGGCGGCTTTCATAATTACCATCTGGCAATCTGTGAAAATGGGACAGGCCGACTTTTAATAGGAGAAAGGGAATATTTCATCGAAAAGGGAATGGCATTTTTCTTTTATCCCAATATTCCACACGAATATTATCCTGTCACAGAGCCCTGGTCAATAAGGTGGATAATATTTTCCGGTTCCGGTGCAGAGGCACTATTAAATGCTGTAAATTTCGACAGGATAGAGGTGTTTAGAATAAATAGCCCTGAAGAAGTCAGTTTCTGCTATAACAAGCTTTATAAGACCCTTTCAGCTAAAAAAGCCACCAATATGCTGGAATCCTCCGGCATTTTCTACAGCTTTCTTGCAAATATAAATAATCTTATCGAACCGGAAAATTTGGAAAACAAGACTCAGGTAGCAGAGAAGCTTGACTTCATAATCGAACACATACAAGGCAGCTACCGCAGGGATTTATCCCTGGAGGAACTGGCAGCATTGGCAGGTGTATCGCAGTCATATCTTTGCAGAATCTTCAAGCAGGCATATGGTATGAGCCCCTTCACTTATATTATGCGGTGCAGGATCAATGCGGCAAAAGAATGGCTTATAAATTTTCCGGATAAAAGTATAAAAAATATAGCTCTTGAATCGGGATTTAACAACTGCAGCTATTTCGGCGCTGTTTTTAAGGAACATGAGGGCTGTTCTCCAAATC
Source organism: Bacillota bacterium (assembly GCA_030706065.1). Lineage (GTDB taxonomy): Bacteria > Bacillota > Clostridia > Clostridiales > Clostridiaceae > JAEZDX01. The sequence goes on from JAUZPH010000069.1 coordinate 6,741, forward strand.
AGTTCAGAAAGTTATATTCGAAGCAATAGATATATATAGATGCGGAAATTTATATTTTAATTTATCCGGGATGTGAAATTTCTCCTAAATTGAATACTAATTCGTTGAAGTTTTACATCCGAAAAAATCGGTTAAGACTCGATATTTTCTCAGCCGAATACTTAAGGTTTAAATTTCCGCATATGTAAATGCAACAAACCGCCATATAAAAACAACGTGAAACTATATATAAAAGCAGGATAGTATGATTAAATACTTGTAGAATACAACATCTGTACAGTACACGATGTTGATGACATTGGTGTCGTACCATATGAAAGAATAAAAATTATTTTGGAAAGGTGATAAATATGACAGAGAAACGTTTGGGTGCAACACCTCCCATGGGGTGGAACTCGTGGAATACATTCACATGGGATATAAATGAACAGCTGGTTCGTGAGGTGGCAGATTTATATATTTCTGAGGGATACAAGGATGCAGGCTATGAGTATATTGTTATAGATGACTGCTGGAGCCTGAAAGAAAGGGACAAGGAAGGAAGGCTTGTAGCTGATCCGGAAAAGTTCCCAAGCGGAATGAAGGCGCTATCGGATTATATACATTCCAAGGGACTGAAGTTTGGAATGTATTCCTGTGTGGGAACCCATACCTGTGCCGGACATCCCGGAAGCTTTGAACACGAATTTCAAGATGCTGAATTACTTGCAGAATGGGGAGTAGACTATCTAAAATATGACTACTGCTTTAAACCGAGACAAATGTCAGGGGAATTGCTATATAAGAGAATGAGCCTTGCACTTAAAAACTGTGGTAGGGATATCTTATTTTCCGCATGTAATTGGGGAGCAGACAATGTATACCAGTGGATTAGGGAATCAGGTGCCCATATGTTCAGATCTACAGGCGATATACAGGATAATTGGGATTCTATAAAGACTTTAGCCATATCACAGCTTGAAAAGGAATGTTATACTGGCGCATATTGCCATAATGATATGGACATGCTGGTTGTTGGTATGTACGGCGGAAGCAATAACGGCTGGATTGGCAGTAAAATCGGCGGCTGCAGCGATAATGAATACAAGACACATTTTTCTTTATGGAGTATTATGGGTTCACCTCTCATGATTGGATGTGATATCAGAAAGGCTAACCAGATAACGAAGGATATTTTGATGAACCGTGACATCATTGACGTCAATCAGGATATAGAATCCCGTGGAGCTTATCGTATTAAGCCGGAACCTCAGTGGTTTAATTCAGACGATGTATTTATGCTTGTCAAGGTATTGACTGATGGAGATCTTGCTATAGGCTTTTTCAATCTGAGTGACACTCAAAGAGAGTTGTCGCTGCAGTTTTGGGATATGGGGCTTCCTTATGCTTCCGGATTTTCCTTATCCATGTATGACTGCTGGGAACACAAAGAAATAGGTGTCTTTAAAGAAAGATTTGCTCCTGTAGTACCGGCACATGATTGTGTTGTAGTGCGTGCAAAACTGGTGAAATAAATGGGAAACAGTAAGACGTGCAGAGAATGTCAGGCAGCTTTAAAGCCCGATGAGATAGCCATTTATATGAAGCTCGTCTCAAGAAATGCTGAAGACTTTTTATGCATAGATTGTCTTGGTGTAAAACTACAATGCGGACGCAAGCCCATTGAGGATCGGATTAAGTATTATAGAGAATCAGGAAATTGTACATTATTTCGTTAATATACCCTGCAGGAGGATACCGGATATGAGAAGGTCCGGTATCCTCTTAATTTTTTTATTTCGTGAAATACTGCTTTTTATAATCAGAAGGAGAATAGGAAGTTGCCTTTTTAAATACCTTTGAAAAATAAAGCTGGTCAGGATAGCCCACAGAGCAGGAAACTGATTTAATGGATAATTCTGAGGACCTCAATAGGATACATGCACGCCGGATCCTATATGAAGTAAGATAGTTTAGCAGCGACATACCTGTGGCTTCCTTGAACAGCCTGAACAAATAAGTCCGCTCGATTTTTACAAAGTCAACTATGTCCGAGACCGTAAGAGCAGCCTTCCAATAGTTGTTTTCTATATATTCCTTGGCTGACAGGACGTAATCTGTTTTGGAAACGGTATCCTCCCTTGGATAGTATTCCATGTAATAGGACAGCAGAAGACGCAGTCTTGCATTGGAACGTTCTTTTTCGAAGGGCTTCTTATTGGCAGCTTCAATAATGTGAAATAACGGTTCCAGATTTTCCGGGAGTACAGGTGCAACAGGATTATGGTGTGTAAAATTAGTCATGGACAGAAGCCGCAGGGCCTCGTCACCTTTGAAATCAATCCAGATATATTCCCATGGATCCTTGGGGTCAGGGTAATAGTATACTTCAGTGCCCGGAAAAAGGATGAAGCTTTCACCTTCCAACAATGTATATGTAACATTGTTGGATTCAAAACACCCCTTTCCTCTTATAACATAATGCAGTGCATGGATATCGCGTACGCCGGGACCCCATTTGTGCATGTTTTGAGGTTTGTGGCCATTATCTGTACAAATCAGGTCTTCATGGAGATTGGAATGAGCTGGCTTCATAATTTTGAACGCAACCTTTCAGTTAAATGCAGTGTATAGATGCATAAAAATATATTTTTATTTATCCGGGATGTAAAATTTCTTCTAAATTGAATTCTAATTCGTTGTAATTTTACATCCGGAAAAATCTGTGACTTACTCAACACTTATGGATTCTTCTTCACCCTTGTATATGAAATCTATGACTTTAGAATTATTATGCTCACCGATGATTCTGATTCTATAGTTTTCCTGATACTTGAACCATCCCTGAACCTTTCCGAAGGTCAATGTTTTCTCAGCTTCTCTGTAGTTCAATTTAATTGCTGCGAAATTTCCCTTTTCATATGAATAATTATCTCCCTCGTCATTATACAGGGTAAATTGCCCGTCTTCACCGCTGTAAATGAGAATCTCAGATACTTCACCTCTTTTTTCATCTGCATAGGTTATCGGAGAAGATACCGGTATAATGGAACCGGCTTTAACGAAAAGTGGGATGATATCCAGTTCAGCCCTGCATGTCAAGGTTTGTCCACCTGAATATGGTTCATTGGTCCAGAAGTCATACCAGCAAGTACCCTTGGGTAAATATAACTTTCTTATCTTATCAATCCCTGTAAGAGGTACGCTATTCACAGCGTAATACATAGGTTCTGTAACCGGACACACAAGCAGAGCCTTTCCAAACATATAACTGTCACTCAATTCTTTTACATTTTCATCCTCTGCAAAATCAAACATCAGACTGCGCAGCAGGGTTGAATTATCTTGATGCATCTCAGCTGCCATGGAATAAATATAGGGCAGCAGTCGGTAACGCAAATTTATGAATTTAAGGATAGTGTCATAAAAGATTTCGCCTGGGCTGCCAAAGTTCCAGGGCTCGCGTGGCGTATCGGTACCATGAGAGCGGAATATGGGCAGAAAAGTGCCATATTGAAGCCATCTTACATAAAGTTCCCTATAGCCCAAGTCCTTTACACCATTATTATAGTCTCCATTCCAAAACCACAGCGGCTTGGCTGAGACAAAGAAAGCTCCTATATCTAAAGTCCAGTAGGGCATGCCACTCATTGAAAACTTAATTCCTTCAACTATTTGCTTTTTCAAAGTCGACCATTTGGCATTAATATCTCCTGACCACGGAATTGTTCCATACCTTTGTCCTGAAATATAGGAAGAACGGGTAAGATTTACCACTCGTTTTTCATTGCTTGACCTGCGCCAATTTTCATAGATACCCTTTGAATGAAGCAGACCGTACGAGTTAAGGCGAGTCCAATCCATAGATTTTTTTGATTCCTCTACTATCAAGTTGTAACGCAGTTCTTCCGGCCTTTTTGTTTCTCCATTCCAGTCCGGGTCAGTAAAAGGTTCATCGCTATCACACCACCAGGCATCTATTCCCCCGGAAAACCACTCTTCTTCGCACTGCTTCCAATAAAGCTTCCTGGCCTCCTCCTTAAACGCATCATAAGTATTGGTATTAGGCAATAACAGGTCTTTTTCCTTGAATTCCTGAAGGTTGGTGCCCCCTTCTGTCATATTAGGCCAGATGGAAACCATAAGCTTTACTTGCTCCTTATGCAGCGTATCTACAAGCTCTTTAATGCTTGGATATCTTTTTTTATCTACATTCTTCTCTCCCCACAAGCCTTCTTCCCAGGTATACCAATCTTGTACAATACAATCGATGGGAATATGGGCCTCCTTAAATTTTAATACTGTATCTATAAGTTCCTCGGAACATTGATACCGCTCTTTGGATTGAATATATCCAAAGGCCCATCTCGGCAGCATGGTAGCTCTTCCGGTCAGTTTTCTCAGTGACTTTATGATTTCTTCGAAATTATCTCCTGTAAGAATATAGTACGAAAGCTCATTTGTGGTATCCAGAGTAAAGGTAATTTTTCCTCTCTCACTGTCAAAAATCATGGCAGTTTCAGTATCAATCAATATGCCATAATTCCTGGAAGAGATTAAAAAAGGAATGGATATTTTCATATTATTTTGATAAAGATATTCATTTCTGCCATTATAATTGTATACACCCTCTTCGTGTTGACCAAGCCCATATAGTCCTTCGTCTTCAGTAACCTCAAAGGTCAGTATCCCATCCCAGGCTTTTCCGACAACCTCTTTCTTAATATTGTCTGTATAGGATACATCACCGTTTGCAGTCTGTTTGACTTTGGCAACAGCGTTATCTTCTACAGAATATTTATAGATACTTTTCTCACTTAAGCTGTGTCCTGTTTCCTTTAAAACTACTTCTCCTTTTTTATTTTTGAAGGAGATAGAATCCTCTTTTAACAGATAATTATACGTTTCGATATTCTCCTGTTGTTTGAAATCCTCGGCAATAAGCCTACTGTATCCCGGCTTTTCCTTGCTAAAGGTATATACAACCCTTGTGATATTTTCAACAAGGGGTATAATGTACCTAAAAATTGAAGAATCCTCATTCTTAACATTCATTTTAAACTCTCCCTCAATAGGTTATTAATGACTGCAGGCCTTGAATTAGTACTTTATCAGCATTTTCTTTCAATGGTATAGCTTTTTCCACCATTTACCTCAAAGCTTAATATATCATTGTCCAG
>JAUZPH010000690.1 GCA_030706065.1 Bacillota bacterium
CTTTCCTCCTTAATTATTTTAAAACCCTTTAGTTCTGATGTATTTAAAGCATGGGGCCCTCCGCATATTTCTTTTGAGTAGCCCGGAATGGTATATACCTTGACAATCTCAGCATATCTATTGTCAAAAACTCCTATGGCACCTTCCGCCTTTGCAGCTTCTACGGTCTGTTCTGCACACACAACATCTATCCCCTCCGCTATTGCCTTGTTTACTATCTTTTCAACCTGCTCCAATTCCTCCACAGTCAGCTTTCTGCCAAAGGAAAAATCAAACCTTAGTCTTTCTGCATTGATATTGCTCCCCTTTTGGTAAACACTATCTCCTAATACCTTCCTAAGGGCACCGTTTAATAGATGGGTGGCTGTGTGAAGCCTGGTTGTCTGTTCGCTGTTGTCAGCAAGGCCTCCCTTGAATTTCTCCCCTGCACCTCTCCTGGACTTTTCCTGATGCTCCCTGAACTTTTCCTCAAAGGCAGATATATCCACACTTATTTTCCTTTCTAAAGCAAGCTCAACAGTAAATTCAATTGGGAATCCAAAGGTATCATATAATTTGAAGGCCAAATCTCCACTTAAGTCTCTGCCTTCTTCCAAACTGGAAAAGTATTTTTCCGCCATTTTCAAACCACTGTCCAGAGTTTTTGTGAACAATGCATATTCTTTTTCAAGCTGCTCTAGAATAAAGCCTTTATTGGTGGCTAATTCTGGATAGATATCACCGTAGTTCTCAATGACTACCTCGGCAATATTGCAAAGGATGTTATTATTGCTTCCAAGTTTTTTAATTAGGCGGATGGTACGCCTTATAAGCCTTCTAAGGATGTAACCCTGTTCAGAATTTGACGGTGCCATTGCTTTCGGATCTCCTAAAATAAAGGCAGCAGCTCTCATATGCTCACTGATTATCCAGAAAGACCGTTTATTCTCCTCATCATATTTCATGCCCGTGAGGCTTTCTATTCTTTTCACAATAGGCTCGAACAATTCGGTTTCATATACATTACAATAGCCATTGATAACAGTCAGTACACGCTCCAGGCCCATCCCGGTATCAACATTCTTTTGTAACAGTTCAGAGTACGTCCCATCCTCATTCTTGTTGTATTCCATGAAAACATTATTCCAAATCTCCACATACTTTCCGCATTTACATGCCGGGCCGCAATTTTCACTACATTTTTCTTTCCCCATATCATAGAAAATTTCCGTATCAGGACCGCATGGACCTGTTTTTCCAGCGGGCCCCCACCAGTTCTCACTTCTGCCATAGAAGTAAATCTGCTCTTTCTTAAGTCCGTTCCGCATCCATAGCTCTGCCGCTTCCGTATCCCTTGACACAGCAGCGTCCCCTTCAAACACGGTTACAGCAAGCTTATCCACCGGTATTTTCAAATACTCTGTAAGAAACGTATAGCTCATTGAAATGGACTCCTGTTTAAAATAATCTCCAAGAGACCAGTTGCCGAGCATCTCAAAGAAAGTTAAATGGGTGTCATCCCCCACCTCGTCGATGTCGCCGGTTCGGACACATTTCTGAATATTAACCAGCCGTTTTCCATGAGGGTGTTTTCCTCCTAAAAGATATGGTACAAGGGGATGCATCCCTGCCGTAGTAAATAACACACTCGGATCATTGTCCGGAAATAAGGAGGCCGAACCAATTTTTTTGTGTCCATTCTTTTCAAAAAACTCTACATAACTTCTTCTCAATTCATTAGCCTTCATTCTAATTCTCCTTCACTGTAATAATAAAATAAAAAGCCCCAAGCTGAACAAACTTTCAGCTTAGGGCGAACTATTTATCCGTGTTACCACCTAAATTCAGAGATTACCTCTGCACTCTGCCGGTACGAGGCGCTTAACCTGCAGCCCGATACC
>JAUZPH010000691.1 GCA_030706065.1 Bacillota bacterium
ATCTGTTAGGTAACCAATAAATGATTCAGTTCGAACAAACGAGGGGGATAACAAATGAGAAAGAAATTGCTTTCCATAGGATTGATTATTATGCTGATCGGATCCTTGGCAGCATGTTCCAATGTGAACAAGCAAATTGTTAAAAACAGTGAAACAGGTAAAACTGCTCAAGCAAGCAAGAATAATGATCCGAACAAAGTTGCCGAAAAGCAGGCTTTCAAAATGGATACTACTGTATCCTTGAAGATATATGGCTCCGATGCCGATGAGGCTTTGGATGCAGCCATGAAGAGGATTGATGAAATAGAACAGATGTCAAGCAGTACTATCGATACAAGTGATGTATGCAAAATAAACCAGGCTGCAGGAAAACAGTATGTGAAAGTGCATCCTGAAGTAGTTAAAATGATTAAAACCGCAATAAAATATTCAGAACTTACCAGTGGGGATTTTGACATAACCGTTGGGCCCCTTATAAAGCTTTGGGGTATAGGTACGGAAAAAGAAAGAGTACCCTCTGATGCCGAGATAAAAGCCGTGCTTCCGCTGATAGGTTACAAAAATATAAGCATTAATGATGCCGACTGCAGCGTAAAACTGATGAAGGAAGGTATGTCCATAGATCTTGGAGGAATAGGCAAAGGTTTTACCAACGATGAAATCCTGAAGGTTATTAAGCCATATAATATTACCGGTGCTTTGATAAACCTTGGCGGCAGTTCCATACTGGCATATGGGAAAAAGCCTGACGGTTCCCTGTGGTCTGTGGGAATCCAGCACCCGCGAGAGGAAAGAAATCAAGGATTCCTGGGTATAATCAGAATGCCGGAGAAGGCGCTGTCTACATCAGGAGATTACGAAAGATATTTTATTAAGGATGGGAAGAGGTATCACCATATACTTAATCCCTTTACGGGCTATCCAGCAGATGCCGGTGTTATCAGTGACAGTATTGTAATAGACAGCAGTGTTCCTGATTGTAATATGCTGGCGGACCTCCTGACAAAGGTTACCTTTGTGTCAGGTGTGGAAAAAGGAATGAAAATAATTGACAGTATACCAGGTGTTGCCTGCATTGCCGAAACCTCAGATTTCAAGGTTTACAAGTCTTCGGCCTGGAAACTGCAGATTGATAATTTGAGCAAGGATTTCACAATGGCAAACTAATTAATTATGATATGTTTAAGAACCATTTAAATAGTGAATAAATAAAGGAATAAAGATATATATTTCGCCTATTGAAGGGACCTTATAAGGTTCCTTTATTTTTAGTTCCTTTTCTTTAAACATGCAATAGATGTATATTATGGAATGAGTTTACATAAAAAACAATTATGATAAAATTGAATAATATAGAAATAGATTTTGCCGGAGAATGGCTGAAATTCGGATTTTCACGGGACAAGCCTTTACTTCCGGTGAAGTTATTTTGTAACTTAACAGGGGGAGAATTTTATGCTGGGGTTTTTTAACTTTCTTAATGTTGTCGTAGCAGTTTTATCAACTATTTTTATCTTCAGGCAGCTATTTATAAAGTTTCATTGGAGTAATAAAGCTTTAAAAAATGTAGTATTTTCAATATGCATGGTAATAACTTTATTTTCTTCATATTTTTCTTCCACAAGCGGATTGGTTGCTAAAGAACATAAAGATAATTTGAATTTTGAAACCAATTATGCAGACACTCATAATACACCGATAATGCTACAGGATGAAATTGACAGGGTAAATAAAGAAATCGATAAAGTCTACAGTTACAGTGCTGCAGAATATATATCTTTTGTTTTGGGCACTCTGATTTACATATGTATCTTAAAGGAATACAAAAACGTCAAAAAAGAAGAGAGATGGGACTTAAAGAAAAT
>JAUZPH010000692.1 GCA_030706065.1 Bacillota bacterium
ATAATTTGTAATGGGCCGCCTCAGCTGTATATAGTATATGCTGTCGCCGGAGCCAAGCTTTTTATCCATCATTACATAGGCGTTGTTGTCACGGCCGTCCAGACTGAAGCCATTTGTATTTTTGCTGAAGAATACGGATGATTCGCTGCCGGCTGTTGTAAAACTTACATCCTTATTACTGTTGAATATAGTGATATCGATACCATCATCCTTACTATGCTCCAGAAGCTTTTCCTCGGGAATAGTATTGGCATCCGTTATTCTGCCTGACATTGTGTTCATGCTTCTGTTCATAAATTCATAGTCCTGGTATACCAGGAGGCCAAATATACCACCGGCTATCAGAATGGTGTTAAACAGCAGTGCCAGAGTCAGGGAAAAGGTATGGATGGCGGTGGTTTTGAAGGTGATGGAGAACCTGAGCCTTTTATTTACAGCCTCAAAAATGTGCTTGATGAGATTAGGGAGAACTGACAGGATTTCCTTCACTACCTCAAGTATGGAGTCTAAAAGTGTTTTGAAATTTCTTGAAAAATTACTGCTCATATTTTAAGACATATCCCACCCCTCTTACAGTGTGAATCAGTTTTATATCGTATTTGTCGTCTATCTTGCTTCTGAGGTACCTGATATAGACATCTACAACATTGGTATCGCCAAAGTAATCATAACCCCACACTGTTTCCAGAATTCTGTCCCTTGTAAGCACTGAATTCCTGTTTTCCATCAGATATCTCATAAGGTCGAATTCCTTCTTTGTAAGCTCAATGAATTCACCGTTATAGGTAAGAGTATATTTATCAAGGTCCAGGGTTAAACTGCCCAGGGATAGTGTGGTTTTGTTCTGCTGCGGCTGAACAACTGCCTTTTTGCGTTTCAGGGCAACTCTTATCCGGGCCAGCAGTTCCTCGATGGCAAAGGGCTTAGTCATATAATCATCGGCACCAATGTCCAGGCCCATGACCTTGTCGGTAATTTGATCCTTTGCCGTAAGCATTATTACAGGAACCTCGGAATTCTGCCTGAGCCTCCTGAGCACCTCCATACCATTTAAGGATGGAAGCATTACGTCAAGTAGTAAAAGGTCATATTCGCCGGAAATCGCCTTTTCAAGGCCGCTCCTCCCGTCAAAGGCCTGATCAACGGCATAGCCCTCATATTTCAGCTCCAGCTCAATAAACCTCGAGATTTTCACCTCATCTTCAATTATCAAAATTTTTTCCCCGGCCATAGCAAACCTCCACTTCTGTACTCAAGGAATGTACCTGGTTCAGCTTCCTGAGCCCATCATACCTCGGCAAAATTAAAATACCTTTAATAAAAGATTAAAATCACATTAGAAAGTAACAGATATTGTGATATAATTCTATATAAATTATAACAAAATAATGAAATACGAGTAAAGGAGAGGATTATTTGTGAGTAAACTTTTTGAAGGCTTGAACATAAAAGGTTTGGATATTAAGAACAGGATTATGATGCCTCCTATGTGTATGTTTTGTGCGGGTAAAGACGGGTTGCCCAACGACTGGCACTTTGTTCATTATGCAACAAGGGCTGTAGGCGGGACAGGACTTATAATAGTTGAGGCTACAGCGGTTGAAAGCTGCGGAAGAATATCCGACAGTGACCTTGGAATTTGGAGCGATGAACATATAGCAGGCTTGAATAAAATTGCAGAGGCAATAAAAGCCAATGGTGCGGTACCTGGAATACAGCTTGCCCATGCCGGAAGAAAATCCGAGGTAACCTATGAGCCGGTTATTGCTCCAAGTGCCATTGCTTTCAGTAACGAATACAAGACTCCGGAGGAAATGTCGGCGGAAGATATAA
>JAUZPH010000693.1 GCA_030706065.1 Bacillota bacterium
TTGCTGAAGCGGTCTTGAAGTCAAAGCAAAGACAGCCGTCCTTTTTCAGGTTGGCCATTTTCCGTATGACTCGTACCTCAATGAAGTATAGTCAAGATGTTCTGGCTGCGGATAAAGCCTATTTTCATAATAAAGGATGGACTGATTCCAAATATTACTACAAGGTGAAACTTGGACCGCTGCATTCACTCTTTGGAGGTATGATGGATGGGATGATTAAGAGAATGATAAAAAAGGATATGGAAAGAAAGGCGCTTGGGAACAATCAAAGCAATAACAGCTAGATTATACTGAAAACAGAGGTACACCACAAATATTGTACGAACAAAATAATTGTGGTGTACTTTTTATACAGATATTTTCAGCTTTCAAAGAGCCATGAAAACACCTTGCAAATAGATTTTATTACTGATACCATATTTAATGGGGCTAAATCTTATTTGGAGTCAGGATTTGATGACGCAGAAGGAGTCTTTGTATGAATGTTGAAAAGGTGGACGAAATTGCCCTCACAGCCGGAGGGATACTTTTGGAAAATGGTGCGGAAACCCATAGAATAGAAGAAACAGTTTCAGCAATTTGTAAATCATATGGGTTTGATGCAGAATGTCTTTCAATGTCAAATGGTATTTTATTATCAATAGAAGACGTGGAGCTGAATAAGATTACTTCCATGAAAAAGGCTTCACAGAAACAGGTTGATTTGTACAGAATTGAGCTTATCAATGCTTTTTCCAGGAAGCTCAAAAAAGACCCGATGTCCTATGAGGATGCAATAAAAACTCTTGAAGGTATTGATAATTCCCCGACCTTTACCCTTCCTGTACGTACAATAGCTGCCTGTATGACAGGTTTTATATATGTGTTGTTTTTCAGCGGATCTCTTATGGATGCAATTGCTTCAATTGCCGTGTGCTTTTGTACATATATAATAGGAGAAAAAATTCTGGCTTTCGGCAATACACAATTTCTAAAATATTACCTGGCCGGACTGACTATCGGCGCTTCGAGTATATTTGTACATATGCTTGTTCCGAGTGTGATAGTAAGCAATGTGATTACAGGCTCCATCATGATTCTTCTTCCGGGAGTTGTTCTCACAAACGGCATTAAGGATGTTATTTTTGGATATTTTTCTGCCGGTATTTCCAGGTTCAGCGAAGCACTGGTTATTATAATAGCAGTCAGTGCAGGGGTAGCCACTGCTCTGCTGGCTTTTATGAAGGGATGAGGATGATATGTCACTGAAGATGATTTTGCTGGCTTTCGGAGGCAGCGTTTTTCCCGTTATATTGTTTAATATTGATAGAAAAAAGATTATTTATGCCGGAATAGGCGGAGTTCTCGGCTGGATTACCTACAGCGTTGTTTATTATAGGACAGGCAGTCAGGTTATAGGATCTTTTTTCGGCGCTTTGGCAGTTAATCTATATAGTGAATTAATGGCCCGTATTATTAAAACTCCTGCTTCAATGTTTTATGTTCCTGGAATTTTTCCACTTGTACCTGGTATCACTGCCTATAGTACGATAAATTTTCTCGTTGAAAAGGATTTCGTCGCCGCTCAGAATAGTGCCATGCTTATGCTTGGAATAGCAGGTGCAATCGGCTTTGGAATCATGCTTTCATCAGCCTTTGTTGGATTCGTATCCAAAGCCATAAATAAAGTTAGGTAATAGGGGAAGGGACGAGGGGACGGAGCTTATGTCCCAGTTTTCTTCACTGAACAACATTATATATCTCAACATACATAAAAACCCCGGCCGTTAAGCAGGGGTTTTTATCATACCATATTAAAATGGCTTTGGTTAAGTTACACGTAAA
>JAUZPH010000694.1 GCA_030706065.1 Bacillota bacterium
AAAACCCTTCCATCCACCGGAATGAAAACATCCGAAGCAGCCTTTACAGATTCGATAACTGCAAAGGTATCCCCTTCCGAGAATTCGCTGTCAACCTCCGGCAGTTCTGTGTAGACTATTGCACCCATGGCATGCTGTGCAAAATCCGTTATGCCTATATATACTTTTCCTCCGTCTTTTTTAACCCATTCATGCTCCTTTGTATAGAGTAATCCTTCAAGTACCTTCATCATTAAAAACCCCTTTCTGTTATCTCTTATAATTTTTGTTATAGAATTTTTTGCTTATAACTTTTGCCTTTGCAGGCTTATTTCTTATCATAATAAAGATTTCCTTATCCAGTTCGCTGCAGCTGCTGTCCACCAATGCAAGCCCAATGTTTTTTTTCAAGGTTGGCGACATATAGCCGGTGGTTACTGTTCCAATAACTTTTCCCTCTGCAGTAACTTCATAGCCATGCCTCGGTATTCCTCTGTCCGTCATTTCAAAGCCTATGAGCTTTCTCTTCAGCCCCTGTTCCTTTTGCTTTATCAGCGCTGCCTTTCCTATGAAGTTATCCTTGTTGAGCTTTACAAATATACCAAGGCCTGCCTCCAAAGGGCTGATATCCTTCGTTATCTCATTGCCATATAGAGGAAGACATGCTTCAAACCTCAAGGTATCCCTGCAGCCCAGGCCCGCAGGCTTCAATCCATATTCCCTGCCGGTATCCATTAGTATATCCCAAAGCCTTTCTGCATTATCCTTTGAAGTGTAGAGTTCAAAGCCATCCTCACCGGTATATCCGGATCTTGAGACCAGACACTTTATGCCTCCGATAATAACATCGTCGACGAAATTGAAGAACTTGAGCTTTGACAGGTCCGTATCTGCAAGCTTCTGCAGTATCTCTTCAGATTTAGGCCCCTGAAGCGCTATCTGAGAAACTCTGTCAGAGATATTGGCGATTTCCACCTCATATCCGGCGGTATTTTGCAGCATCCATTTGTAATCCTTTTCAACATTGCTGGCATTAACCACTATATAAAAGTGTTCAGTACCATACTTATAAACAAGTATGTCGTCAACAACTCCGCCGTCCTCGTAACACATCAAACCATAAATTATCTGGTTCTCCGATATAGAAGATACATCATTGGTCACTAAATACTGAACAAATTCCTGCGCCTGGCGGCCCCGGACTACAATCTCTCCCATGTGGGAAACATCAAACAAGCCTGCGGCAGTCCTCACCGCCTCATGCTCCTCCAGTATTCCCTCATACTGTACCGGCAGCTCCCATCCCGCAAATTCAATGATTTTTCCTCCATACCTCTTATGCGCGGAGTAGATTGCTGTCCTCTTCAACTCTTCCATATTTGCACCTCCATTTATTCAATTATTAAAACAAAATAAAAAAGGATATGATAGGCATAGTAAACACTATGCCATCATATCCTCTGTTTGTTTACCTGAAAGCTTTCATGAAAAACAAATTTCACGATTTCTCCTTCGGTGCCGCTGCCTGCAGTCTTTTCAGAGTTCCATCCGATAACGATACCTTTGCCTGAAAGTTTCTATATAAATAATGGCTCATTTATATATTGCTCCTTCGGCCATCTCCAGGGAGATGTCTCTCGTTACCTTCATATGGGTTCCGATATAAAATTACCCACTTCTATTATAGCACTACAGTTTTAATATTTCAATTATTCTGAACAAATACAAAAAGTGAGAATAACCTTAATTATTTATTATACTGTTTATCTTCTCCAGAATCATTGAAAAGGCGGCGTCATTCATACCTCCTTCCGGTATGATTATATCCGC
>JAUZPH010000695.1 GCA_030706065.1 Bacillota bacterium
ATGCCGGAACTCAAAAATGAAGCGGCAATAACTGAAATTGCAGCGAAAAAGCTGAAGGTTTCAATTGGAGATACAATTTATGCACAAATAGGCAAGGACACAAAGGAATTAATAATAACCGGATTTTATGAAAGTATGACCAACATGGGTGAATCGCTAAGACTGAACCCTGAAATAGATATAGATTTTAAATATCTGGCAACGGCGCTGCCTTTTCAAGGCAATTTTGTCGGCAAGGAAGATCCCCACACATTAATAGATAAATTAAGAGATAAGTACCCGAACTATTTGATTCAAAATTCACAAGAATATATTTCAAAATATGTAGGAAGTTCCGTAGCCCAATTCGATGCCATGAAGAATTTTATTGTTCTGATAGTAATATGCATTAACACATTAATTACAATTTTAATGATGAAAACTTTCATTACCAAAGAAAAAGGGGAAATAGCAATGCTGAAAAGTGTGGGCTTCAGAAACAGCTCCATAAGATTATGGCAGTCAGCCAGGATAAGCATTGTGCTTTTCGCTGCAATTATTTTGGGAATTATATTGTCGTACTTCCTTGGGCCTTTAACCTCAGGGCAGATATTTGCAGTGATGGGGGTTCATAACCTCGTATTCAAGGTAGAGCCACTAGAAGTATATATATTATATCCGGCTATACTGCTTGTAATAACTACAGCAGTGGCATACCTTAGTGCCGGGGCTGTCAAGAAAATAGATTTAAAAGAAATAAATGATATGGAATAAGGAGGTTAAAGTCCTAAATGGACTTTAACGAGCAATTAGCGAGCGGAAGCGAGTAATCTTTGATTGCTCAGTGTTCCGACTAAAAGGAGGAATTTGAAATGAATTCATTAAAAGTTAAGGATTTATGTAAAACTTATATTATAAATAAAATACAAAATAATGTTTTAAGGAATATAAGCTTTGAAATTATTGAAGGTGAAATGGTTGCTGTAATGGGGCCAAGCGGTTCGGGTAAATCCACTCTTCTTTACGTGGTCAGCGGAATGGACAATTTGACTGCTGGAAAGGTGGATTATTTCGGAAAAGAAATGAGTTCCCTTGGAGCAAATGAGATGAGTGACTTAAGACTTGATGAAATGGGATTTGTTTTTCAGCAGATGCATATGTTAAAAAATCTTTCCATTTATGATAATATTATATTACCGGCATATCAGTCAAAAAAAGTAAAGGATAGAAAAGAAATCAATAACAGGGCAAGGGATTTGATGCATAAGCTTGGAATAAGCGAAATTGCAGTAAATGATACAAACCAGGTTTCCGGCGGGCAGCTTCAGAGGGCCTGCATCTGCAGGAGCCTCATCAACTCCCCAAAGATGATTTTTGCCGATGAGCCCACAGGAGCTTTAAATCAACAAAATTCCAGGGAAGTTATGAAGGAGCTTAACGGAATCAATCAAGAGGGTACAACCATTATGCTTGTTACCCATGATATGAAGGTTGCAGTGAGGTGCGACAGAATAATGTATCTTGAAGACGGAGCAATAAAAGGTGAAATTGCCTTAGGAAAGTTTACAGATGAAAATGAGTTTAGGGAAAGAGAAAGAAAGGTCAATAACTGGCTGATGGAGATGGGATGGTAAGATGGTAGATTTGCTGCTGGTAGAAGACAACCTGGAACTTGCAGAGCTGATTTGCACTTTTTTAAGAAAGGACGGCTTCAGCATTATAAATGTGGACAGCGGAGAGAAAGCACTGGAATTTCTTGAGCAGGAGGCTGCCAAGATTGTGCTGCTGGATATAATGCTTCCGGGTATAGATGGTTTTAC
>JAUZPH010000696.1 GCA_030706065.1 Bacillota bacterium
GGTTTTCGGATAGAAGCTGAAGCCAGAAACGGGCATGAGGCTCTGATAAAGCTCCAGACATACCCCATAGATTTGCTTATAACTGATATCAGAATGCCCATAATAGATGGAATGGAACTGCTTGAAAAGGTAATAACAAAGGAAATGGCCCCTTGTGTGGTACTGATGAGCGAGCATACTGAATTTGAGTATGCCAGAAACGGACTGGTCCTTGGAGCTTTCGATTATCTTATTAAGCCGGTAATTGAGAATGATATTGCTAAATTGCTTGAAAGGGCAAAAAAGTTTCTTGTTCAAAAAAAGAAGGAAGAAACAAGGCTGAAGAGTTATGACCCTTCATCGGATATAAAACGGATTGTTGAATTAATTAAAGAGGGGAAAGAAGCAGAAGAACTGGCAGAGCTTGTTTTTGATAAGATAGAAGATAATGAAGGGGAACTATTAAATACTCAGACAGCAGTTCAAAAGTTCCGGGATCAAATGTCTGAAACTTTATACAGTGACTTACCGTGGCTGAGTAAAATTATCGAATACAAAGGCTTCGAAAGCAGCTGCTTTACTAAAGTTTCCTGTATGGATGGGTTAAGAGAAATATTTGTATCAGATATAAGACAGCTTGGTGACAGGGTAAAAAGTATAACCTTCAGAAGTGATTATGGTAGTATGATTTTGCAGGCCAGTACTTATGTTTTGGAGAATGTCGATAGTGAAATCAATTTGTCTATGATTGCAGCATCTCTGCACTTGAACAAAAATTACTTGTGCGAAATTTTTAAACAGAAAACAGGGGTATCCCTTTTAGAGTATATTACGAAAGTAAAGATGGAGAGAGCAAAAGTGTTGTTAGGCAAAGCTGAGTTGAAAAGCTATGAGGTGGCAGATAGATTGGCTTACAGGAACGCTGAGTATTTCAGTAAAATTTTCAAAAAATACACTGGGTTATCGCCAACGGAATACCGTAGTTTCAGAAATAATGATAAAATCTGAATATTTTATGGGTAAGTGTTTAATATAGTTCATTCATTTATCAGAAAAAACTATGTATTATTTAATTTATATATAGTTTTTTATTTTTTTGGAAGGTGATGACTTGTTTTTATTTGCCGTTAAGATTGCAGCAGCTATATTCGCTATTATTTCCGGCTATGTAGTAATCAGAGCATATGTAAAAGGGCTTAAGAAGAAAGTAACAGAAGAACTTTTTGTAACACGACAAAATTTAAAGCAGTTGAATGAGGAGCTGCAAGTATACAAGAACCAGCTGTATGAAATGTCTTGCAAGGATTATTTGACAGGGCTGCCTAATAGAATGTCGCTCTACGAAAGCCTAAGGATGAGCATGGAAAAATATGCCAATATGAATATGGCGTTACTATATATTGATTCGGACAATTTTAAATTTCTCAATGACACGTTGGGCCATTCTTTTGGTGACCAGCTGATTATTGAAATAGGAAGCAGATTATCCTCTATGTTTGGAAGTGATTACATAGTACACAGACTTGGCGGAGATGAATTTGTCATTTTTCTGTCTAATTATGTGAACCTTGAAGAAGTGGAACAGTGTGCAGCAAAAATAATACGACATTTTAAGGAGCCTCTTAATGCAGGAGGAGGTGCTATACTCACGACTGTAAGTATAGGGATTGCACTATATCCTGAACACGGAACATGTACGGAAGAATTGCTTAAGTGCGCCGGGATTGCTATGCATAAGGCCAAGTCCACCGGGAAGAACAGGTTTGTATACTATTCACCTGCCATGAATAAGTCATTCGATGAAAGAATGTTA
>JAUZPH010000697.1 GCA_030706065.1 Bacillota bacterium
GGCCTCGGCATTCTGCTTTACGGCATAGTTCTGACGGGAGTTGCTCAACTGGGTGCCTATAATATTTTCTTAAAGATATTTGTTCTCCTTTTTGCTCCTTTGGCCCATGAATATATGTTAAGGCTGCAGAGCTACAGGGAAATCAGGAACAACCCTCTTTATGTGAACAACGATGAAGGAATAATTGTACTGGAAGTCGCACCGAATTCTCCTGCGCAGGCCATGGGCATTAAGTCCGGCGACAAGCTTCTGGAGATAAACAGCAGAACAATTTTCGATGAGAATGATGTAATTGAAGGCATCAAGATGACCATCAGCAGGATTGCAGTGAAAATTAAAGCTCGAAATGGTGCTGAAAAGGATTTAAGCTTCGCTGATTTTCCTGCAGGACAGCGTTTGGGTGTAGTGTTTGTACCGAGGAATGTCCCAAAGGACAGCATGGTTATGGGTTATGAGGACATGAAGTTCAAGGATTTTCTGGACAAAAGTCAAAAGGATGAAGACGATGATGACGATAGTGATGGTGATAAATAGACTGCCCGGATAAACTGCAGGGCGGCTTGCTATTAACAATTATTAGGACAAATACTGTGGAATTAGGGCTGCTGCATAATGAACAATACATTATGCACAGCTCTTTTTGTATATATTTGACCCAAGGCGTCTCCACCGGCGGATATTGCCATAACTTACTTGTGGACGAGAAAAATTTAATAGCATAGAATTAAATATAATTGACAGTTGACAATTGATAATTGACAATGAAGGTTGAAATTCAGCAGAGCTGAATTTCTATAACTTAGCTTTTTCGGAGCTTGCGGAGAAAAAGCATCTAAAGGAGGGTGTGAAAAAATATAGTTGTTCTTTTTCGCGGGACGCTCGTGGAAACCACACGTAACAGTTAATAACTGTTACGCACCCCTGAGGAATACATGAGGGGCGTTGTAGCGAAACTTATAGAATATTTTTTTTCACGCCGTCCGATAATTGTCCATTGTCAATTGTCAATTTTAGAAGACGTATATGTAAAAAGTTGAACTGTTTATCTTATACTTCGGCCAGTTTTATGTTGACATATAAAAATGGTAAGTATAAAATAATAACATCGAACAAATATTCGTAAAGGTGATTATAAATATAGAATTAGGATATAATTTTTAATGCTAATTTTTATGTGGAGATGGTGGTATGGGAGAATTTAAAATCAAATCAAATTACCGTCCTACCGGTGATCAACCCCAGGCCATAGACAGTCTTGTGAAGTCCATTGAGAGGGGCTGCAAACACCAGACACTGCTGGGAGTTACCGGTTCCGGTAAGACATTTACCATGGCTAATATAATTGAAAGAGTGCAAAGGCCGACACTGATACTGGCGCATAACAAGACTCTGGCGGCACAGCTGTGTTCAGAGTTTCGGGATTTCTTTCCCGACAGCGCCGTGGAATATTTCGTATCCTACTACGATTACTATCAGCCGGAAGCTTATGTACCCCAGACAGATACCTATATAGAAAAAGATGCCTCTATCAACGATGAAATCGAAAGATTGAGACACTCAGCCACTTCCGCCCTATTTGAGAGAAGAGACGTAATCATAGTGGCTTCCGTTTCCTGCATATACGGCCTTGGTAATCCCGAGGAGTATAAAAAGCTTACTCTTTCCTTGAGGCAGGGAATGACAAAGGATAGAGACGAGATAATTAAAAAGCTTGTAGAGATACAATATGAGAGAAATGAGATAGATTTTCACCGCGGAACCTTCAGGGTCCGGGGAGATGTGCTGGACATA
>JAUZPH010000698.1 GCA_030706065.1 Bacillota bacterium
TAGATAAGATGTCCGCTGCCACCTGTGAAAATCCGACCTGGATACATTTTGGTGCCGGAAATATCTTCAGAGGCTTTATTGCAATGCTTCAGCAGACTCTTCTAAATAAAGGGCTGACTAGAACCGGTATTATTGCAGCAGAAGGTTACGATTATGAGATTATAGACAGAATCTATGCTCCATATGACAATTTGAGTCTGTTGGTAATCATGAATCCGGACGGCAGCCTGAATAAAAAAGTCATGGGCAGCGTAGGTGAAAGCCTTGCCGCTGATTGTTCCAGGGAGCTCGAATGGAAAAGATTGAATGAAATTTTTACAAAACCGTCTCTTCAGATGGCGAGCTTTACTATTACTGAAAAAGGTTATTCCTTAAAAAATATTTCAGGAGAATATCTACCGGTAGTAATGGGTGACATGACTACCGGCCCAAATAACCCTAAGAGTGTTATGGCCAAGGTTGCCTCTCTAGCTTATACCCGGTACCGAAATGGAGAACTGCCAATCGCCTTTGTCAGCATGGATAACTGTTCAAAAAACGGAGAAAAGCTTCAGAATGCAGTAGTTGCAATAGCGGAGAAATGGCTGGATGCCGGATTTGTTGAAGGAGGCTTCCTAAAGTATCTCAACAATCCGGAGAAGGTATCCTTCCCCTGGAGCATGATAGATAAGATTACCCCCCGTCCTTCAGACAGTGTAAAAGAGACATTAAGTTCATTAGGTTTTGATAGCACCGAAATTGTTTGCACAAAAGGTAACACCTATATAGCTCCTTTTGTAAATGCAGAAGGCCCTCAGTACCTTGTGCTGGAAGATAAATTTCCAAATGGGCGTATGGCTCTGGATCAAGCCGGCGTTTATTTAACTGACCGGGAGACCGTTGAAAGAGTTGAAAAGATGAAGGTATGTACTTGTCTGAATCCACTTCATACCGCTCTTGCAGTTTTGGGCTGCTTGCTTGGCTATAAGTCCATTGCGGATGAAATGAAAGATTCATCCTTAAAGACATTAGTGGAAAAGATAGGCTATGAGGAAGGTATGCCAGTGGTTGTCCATCCCGGGGTGCTGAATCCTGAGGATTTTATCCGGGAGGTAATCGAAGTTAGGCTGCCAAACCCATATATACCTGATACACCACAGAGAATAGCTTCAGATACATCCCAAAAGGTAGGAATAAGATTTGGAGAAACCATTAAAGCCTATTCCTCAAGGGCAGATTTGGATGTTAAAACTCTTAAATACATTCCCCTTGCCATTGCAGGCTGGTGCAGGTATCTTCTTGGGGTAGACGATTCAGGTAGTGAAATGCCTTTAAGCCCGGATCCTCTATTAGATGTTTTGAAAGCCTATGTTTCAGAAATAAAATTAGGAGACAAAACTTCTGCTCAAAATATGCTGCGGCCGATCCTTTCCAATACTGAAATCTTTGGATCTGACTTGTATGAAATAGGTCTTGGCGAAAAAATTGAGAACTACTTCGTGGAAATGATTTCTGGATACGGAGCTGTAAGAGCAACTTTAAAAAAATATGTCAATTCCTAATAATCCGCCTCAGTGTAAAGAGGATGTCTCATTTTAGATATGTGACATCCTCTTTCTATTTCCATAGTTCCAGTCTGGTAGTAACTTCAGTCTTTTACCATTAAGGCACTTCAACTCGGCTATTCTATTTTTACAGCCTCTTTCTGGGCAATTAAGCATAATTCCACTGCTTTAAAGGCGTGTTCCTGAGTCATGGCATTTTCTGTCCTGTTCAGGCAATCCAGAATCAACTGCCCAAAGAA
>JAUZPH010000699.1 GCA_030706065.1 Bacillota bacterium
ATAACATTTTAATTTCATATAATCTGTGCCCGGGTTTTTTTGAGACCTGGGCATTATTGTATAATAAAACCCTACGTCTAACGTGGGGTTTTATTATACAATAAGACAGTGTTCACTACAGGCAGTTTTTTCTTTAGATCTGCAGAATAAATTATTAATGGTTTTGGATTGTATTTACATTAAATGGAATAAGTGATATATTCGTAGGTGAAAAAAAGTAGAAAGATAATATTTATTTTGGGGGAGGGAAAATGAAGAGATATAAGATTTTTAACCTTGCATTGAGTACCCTTTTATGCGTTTCTTTGCTTGGGGGCTGCGGTTCGCAGAAGAAGGAGAATATTAAACAGATAACCATAAGAATTGGTATGGAATCTCAACCGGTTGTTGAGCAGAAGACCATTGAGAACCTGATAGAGGATTATGCCAAGTCCCATCCTGGTTTAAAAATCGAGGTTCAGGATGTGGCGTACAATTATTATGGTGATCTGAACAAAAAACTCCAGGATAAGAACCTGCCGGATGTATTCATGATTTATAATGAGACAGTACCAAGCTTCGCCAGAGCCGGAGCCGTATGCCCCCTTGACGAATATGTGAGTCAGCAGGAACTTAAGGATTATAATGAAAACCTGTTAAACCAGTTCAAGGGTGAAGGAAAACTCTATGGGCTTCCCGTGGCTGGAGATACCATGGCCTTGTATTATAACAAGGATATGTTCGGCAAAGAAGGCCTGCAGCCGCCTACTAACTGGCAGGAGCTCAAAGACGATGCCCGCCGGCTGACAAAAGGGGATGTGATGGGAATAGCATCAGGGTTTAATCCCTATGAATTCATACCTTATATGTTCCAGGCTGGAGGCAAGCTCTCCGACGGTAAAAACCCAACCTTTAACAGTGACGAATGTGTAAAGGGTATGGAATACTTTCTGTCCTTGATAACCGATGAATCCAAGGATGGCGGCAGGCTGAATATATCCAGTAATCCGAGAGATGATTTCATGAATCAGAAGGTTGCGATGTTTGTGGGATTCTCCGTAGATTTCAGATATTTCGAGCAGAAGAAGATGAACATAAACTGGGGAGTGGTTCCACTGCCAAAGGGTGATTTTGAAGGCGGATTTTTCTCGACTGTTGGAGTGGCTGTGAGCAGCTATTCTGAAAATAGAAGCGAGGCCATAGAACTGGCCAAATTCCTGGCAGGTGAAAAGATACAGAACCTGGTGACCAATAGCTCCCTGGGGCTGCCGGCAGGAAAGCTCATGCAGCTCCAGTATGAAAATATGCATCCCAATATGGAGGCTTTTATTAAGATGATGAATGTTTCCAATCCACTGTACAGCGGCAATGATTTTGATTTGGTCTTTCAGGCGCTGTCGGAGGCTGGGAAAAGGATTAGTTCCGGGGAAATAACCAATGCCAAAGAGGCACTGGACTATGGAATGAAGGTCTATAATGGCTCCAAATAGGAGGATTTAAAATAAGACTATCTGATTAGACTTCAGATAGTCTTTTCTCTTTTCACACTTTTTATCTGGCTGGCAGCAGCCTAATAGGAAAATATCCTGCTTTTATCAAATCGGTTTTGGATCTTACATCCTTCCTTGCGGTGGGAATGGGTTCGTAGGGCTTGCTGCTCACCACATTCTGCTCGTAAACAATTATATTGTCGCTGTTTTGCCTGTCATATTCAAGAAACAGCATGATGTGCCCCTTACCGCGGCCGTCTTGTATAAGAATGGCATCCGCC
>JAUZPH010000007.1 GCA_030706065.1 Bacillota bacterium
AATTAAGCAGAGAGAACCAATAATATCTCTTACATTGATTTTACTTGTTACACTTTTATAAGGAAATTGTGTAGTTTGATGGGTTTTGTTTATACTAATAACAAAACATTATCTTCACAGCACAGTTTCCTTTATTGTTTTGATATTGCGATGTAAAAAATAATATGTTGAAAAAGAAGAGACAGTATGTTATTATATTTAAGGTGATATGAACAATTCTGAATGTTTGAAATTTTTAAATAATTCATTCAAAAAACACTGGATAAGATGGTAAGGAGGATAAAGATGACAACACTACTGGATAAGACTAGAAAACTGAATAGAATACTTCAAAAATCAGGTACGGAGCCTGTTGTTTTTAATGATATATGTAAGCTTCTTAGCGATGTTTTAGCTTGTAACGTTTATATTGTAAGCAGAAAAGGGAAAATACTTGGGTATAATTTTTCCGGCGGATTTGAATGTGACGTAGTTAAAGAGAAGATACTCAATGATATGAGATTTCCCGAGTCATATAACAACAAACTGATGAATGTAAATGAAACCATGGCTAACTTACATAACAAAGGTGTATGTGTCTTTGGAGATGAAGGTTCCTGCGGCCTTGACAACAAGATATCTACTATCGTACCTATTGTAGGCAACAGAGAAAGACTGGGAACTTTACTTCTTGCAAGGTTCGGAGAAGTCTTTACCGATGATGACCTGGTGCTTGTAGAATATAGTGCAACTATAGTTGGCCTTGAAATTCTAAGGGCCAAGACTGATGAAATAGAAGAAGAAGCACGTAAGAAGGCAATTGTTCAACTGGCAATAGGAACATTATCCTATTCCGAACTGGAGGCGGTAGAGCATATATTTGATGAATTGGACGGTACTGAAGGTCTGCTGGTAGCTTCCAAGATTGCCGATAAAGTAGGTATAACAAGATCTGTTATTGTAAATGCCCTTAGGAAATTCGAAAGTGCCGGAGTAATAGAGTCCAGATCACTTGGTATGAAGGGCACTCATATCAGAATATTAAATGATAAGCTGCTGGATGAACTTAAGAAGATTAAATAGAAATAGAAAAAGTATTATTATTTGTAAAAAAGTTATTGAAGGAGTCAAATCCTTATGATATACTACTAAAGGTAGAAAAATACACACATTGCCTAATTTATAAGAGGGTGCTTTATAGTGTCTTATAGAAATGAAGGCAGTGGAGGTAAAACCAGGGAGGTATAAAAATGTCAGTTATTTCAATGAAACAGTTACTGGAAGCCGGTGTTCACTTTGGACATCAAACAAGAAGATGGAATCCTAAAATGGCTCCATACATCTTTACAGAAAGAAATGGTATCTATATAATAGACCTTCAGAAGACTGTAAAGAAAATAGAAGAAGCGTATGACTTCATAAAGAGCCTTTCCGCAGAGGGAAAAGATGTACTTTTTGTAGGTACAAAGAAGCAGGCTCAGGAAGCAATCGGAGAGGAAGCTATCAGAGCAGGACAGCATTTTGTAAGAAACAGATGGCTGGGCGGTATGCTTACAAACTTCAAAACAATAAAGACCAGAATCAACAAGCTTGCTGAACTTAACAAGATGGAAGAGGACGGTACCTTTGATGTTCTGCCTAAGAAAGAAGTAATAAAGCTTAAACATGAAGAGAAAGAGCTTGAGAAGAACCTTGGCGGAATAAAGAATATGGTTGATGGCAACATCGGAGCATTATTCGTAGTTGATCCAAGAAAAGAAAGAAATGCAATTTCTGAAGCTAAAATTCTTGGTATACCAGTAGTAGCTATTGTAGATACTAACTGTGACCCCGATGAAGTAGATTATGTAATTCCTGGTAATGATGATGCTATCAGAGCAGTTAAGTTGATTACTGCTAAAATTGCTGATGCTATCATTGAAGGACGTCAGGGAGAACAATTAGCAGAGTAATTTTACAGAGGTAGGTGGAGTTTTCTCCATTTACCTTTTAAATTAACATAAATAAGGAGGATTGTGTCATGATTACTGCACAAGCTGTAAAAGAGTTAAGAGAAAGAACCGGAGCAGGAATGATGGACTGTAAAAAGGCTTTGAGCCAAACTGATGGCGATTTGGAAAAAGCCATTGAGTATTTGAGAGAAAAGGGTCTGGCAGCTGCTGCTAAGAAAGCAGGAAGAGTTGCTGCTGAAGGCTTGGTAAGTACATATGTATCTGAGGATTTAAAGACAGCCGGAATAGTTGAATTCAA
The DNA here is from genome assembly GCA_030706065.1 of Bacillota bacterium. Taxonomy (GTDB): domain Bacteria; phylum Bacillota; class Clostridia; order Clostridiales; family Clostridiaceae; genus JAEZDX01. The sequence goes on from JAUZPH010000007.1 coordinate 2,230, forward strand.
CTGTGAAACTGACTTCGTTGCAGCAAACGAAGACTTTTCTGTATTGGCTAAGAATCTTGCAAAGCAGGCAGCAACTTCATCGGCTGCAGGTATTGAAGATTTTGTAGAAGAAAAATACATAGCTGATAACACCGTAACTGTAAAGGAAGTTGTTACAGCATTAATAGCTAAGCTGGGAGAAAATATGAATGTAAGAAGATTCAGCAAGTTCTCCGTAGATAAAGGTTTAATACAGAGTTACATACATGGCGGCGGAAGAATAGGTGTTTTAGTAGAACTGGGCTGTGAAGTTCAGAATGACTCTGTTAAGGAAGTTGCTAAAGACGTTGCAATGCAGGTTGCAGCCGCAAATCCATTGTTCCTGGATAGAAATGCAGTAGATCAGGAAGCTGTTGAAAAGGAAAAGGAAATCTACAGAGTTCAAGCTTTAAATGAAGGAAAGCCTGAAAAGATAGTAGATAAGATGGTAGAAGGCAGAGTACAGAAGTACTATAAGGAAGTATGCCTTGTTGAACAGGTTTGGGTAAAGAACCCTGACTACACAATAACAAAATACCTTCAGGAGAAGTCAAAGGAAGTCGGAGCACCTATTACTGTAAATAGATATGTTCGCTTTGAAAGAGGAGAAGGAATAGAGAAAAAAGAAGAGAACTTTGCTGAAGAAGTACAAAAACAAATGCAGCAGGTTAAATAAGAGGGAGAACACTGCGTGTTCTCTTTTTTAAAGTGAATATTTCACGAAAACTATCTGACTTTAATTTGGAGGTAATGACATGGATTTAAAATATAAGAGAATAATGCTTAAATTATCAGGAGAAGCACTGGCAGGGCCTCAGGGATTCGGTATAGATTTTGATGTAACAACAAGAATTGCCAAAGAAATTAAAGAATTGGTTGATATGGGAATAGAAGTTGGCGCGGTAGTAGGTGGAGGAAACATATGGAGAGGCAGAAGCGGAGAAGGCATGGATAGAACAACTGCCGACTACATGGGAATGCTGGCCACCTGCATTAATGCCATGGCACTGCAGGATTCTCTTGAGTCTCTAGGAGTTATGACAAGAGTTCAGACTGCCATTGAAATGAAAGAAGTTGCTGAGCCGTATATAAGAAGAAGAGCTATGAGACACCTGGAAAAAGGAAGGGTAGTAATCTTCGGTGCAGGAACTGGAAACCCTTATTTTTCTACGGATACTACAGCTGCTCTTAGAGCTGCTGAAATCGAAGCTGATGTAATACTCCTGGCTAAAAAGGTTGATGGAGTATATGATAAAGACCCTCACAAGTTCAGTGATGCGGTTAAATTTGATAAATTATCATATATTGAAGTTCTGGAAAAGGGTCTTCAAGTAATGGATTCTACTGCAACATCTCTCTGTATGGACAATAATATTCCGATACTTGTATTTGCCTTGGATGAACCTGGTAATATAAAGAGGGCTGTAAGTGGCGAAAAAATTGGTACGATAGTATCAAGGGAATAGAGGAGGATAATTATGGTTAAGGAAATTTTATCTGCTGCTGATGATAAGATGACTAAAACGATTCATGTCTTGAAATCAGAATTTGCAACGATGAAGGCTGGAAGAGCAAACCCAACTATACTTGACAGGATAGAAGTGGAGTATTATGGAAGCATGACAGCCATAAACCAGGTTGCAAACATATCTGCTCCAGAACCGAGATTATTACTTATACAACCATGGGAAAAGAGCACATTAAAGGCAATTGAAAAAGCTATTTTAAAATCAGACCTGGGATTAAACCCCTCCAATGACGGTACCGTAATAAGGCTCGTTATTGCTGAATTAACAGAAGAAACAAGAAAAAATCTGGTTAAGCAGGTAAAGAAGGCAGGAGAAGATGCCAAGGTAGCTGTGAGATCAATCCGACGTGATGCCAATGACAAAATAAAAGCCTTAAAGAAGGATAGCACTATCACCGAAGATGAAATGAAAAAAAGCGAAGATGAAATTCAAAAGAGGACTGACAACCACATAAAAGATATAGATAAATTAGTAGAGACAAAGGAGAAAGAAATAATGTCAATATAAAACCTGCATTATGCAGGTTTTATTTCTAACACCATCATTGATAAGGATGTGCTGTTTATGTTTTTTTTATCAAGAAAGAAAAAAGATTCAGATCAAAAGACGATAAGTGGACAAATGCCCAGGCATATTGCTATTATTATGGACGGTAATGGAAGATGGGCTAAGGAAAGAAGGCTTCCAAGAGCAATGGGGCATAAAGCCGGTGTTGAAACCATTAGAGAGATTGTGAAAGAGTGTAACAGATTAGGAATAAAGTATTTGACATTATACGCCTTTTCTACAGAAAATTGGAAAAGGCCAGAAGACGAAGTCAGCTCCTTAATGCAGCTGCTGGTAGAATTCCTGAAAAAGGAACTGGATGAGCTTCATAAGAATAATGTGGTTGTGAACCATATAGGAGATATTTCAAAGCTTCCTGAACCCTGTCAGGTAGAGCTTCGAAACGCATATATTAGGACAAAGAATAACACCGGAGTTACACTGAACCTGGCACTGAACTATGGTGGAAGAAACGAGATTGTGTTTGCAGTGAGAAAAATCTTGACGGATTACTCAAGAGGAAATATTAAAGTCGGTGATATTACCGAAGAAGCTTTCAGCCGTTATTTATACACTGCAGAAATACCGGATCCAGACATAATTATAAGACCAAGCGGTGAGCAGCGTATAAGTAATTTTATGCTTTGGCAGTGCGCATACTCGGAATTTTGGTACTCAAATATAAATTGGCCGGATTTTACTGTACAGGATTTACATAAGGCAATTGAGGATTATCAAAACAGAGATCGTCGTTTTGGTGCAGTAAAATAAAAAGGGGGAGTAATGTATGAACAATAGATATTTGGGTGCTCTGATAATTTCACCTTTTATTATATTCATTTTTTTGGGCGGATACTATCTTATGGCCTTTTGTTTCGCCATTTCTCTGATAGGTATGCATGAATTTTTTAGTGTCATACGGAAAAAAGGCTTTAACCCATTTGAGAAAATAGCTTATTTGGCTGCTGTGATGTATTATGTAATACTTATTGTTAATCGCAACCAGAATTATCTCGGAACCCTCCTGGTTATATTGACATTAGTATTATTATGTATACCTGTTATAGAACCAAAATATAATTTCGTTGATGCGGCCTTGAGTTTACTTTCAGTTATATACATACCAATCCTCTTCAGCCTCATAACCCTGATCAACCAGAAGCTTTGCGGCAATGTTCTTGTATGGCTGGTTTTTATCACTGCATGGGGCTGTGATACCTCTGCTTATTATGCCGGAAGGTTTTTGGGCAAGAACAAACTTTGCCCAAAGGTTAGTCCAAAGAAGACTGTTGAAGGTTCCATTGGCGGTGTTGTGGGAAGCACCCTGGTAGCGCTTATTTTTGGCTATATAATTGAACAGAATTATAATGTAATGGATTTAATAAATTATCCATTGATTGGGATGCTGTGTGGTATAATATGCCAGTTTGGCGACCTGGTAGCCTCTTCTATCAAGAGATATGCCGGTGTAAAGGACTATAGCAATTTGATTCCTGGTCATGGAGGCATTCTTGATAGGTTTGATAGTATAATATACTCTGCAGCTGCAGTTTTCTATTATCTTACAATTGTTCTTAAAATGTGACTATTCGGCACAGGACTGTAGTATAATATTAAAGGTAATATTATGTTACAGTCTTTTTTTATTACACCTTATCATTCAGATATATTATTTTATTTATAAAGGTTGCTTAATTAACACTAAATATATATTATAGAAATAGCATGATAAAAAAATAGATATAGTAATTTGTGTGAAAATACTAGTACATAACTTGAGGTGATGAAGTGAAAAAGATAGCATTACTTGGAGCAACGGGGTCCATCGGGACTCAAACGCTTGATATTATTAAAAGTGACAGGAATAATTTCGAACTGACTGCAGTATCTGCATACAGTAACTCTGACAGCATGATAGGGATTATTGATGAGTTTAGACCCAGGTTTGCTGTAATGATGGATAAGGCTGGATATGATAAGGTTTATGAATACTGCAAGATTGAAAATAGAAAAACAGAAGTTTTACATGGGATGGAAGGGCTCATCGAAATAGCAACCCTACCGGAAGTTAATATAGTGGTAACGGCGCTTGTTGGAATGGTTGGTATATTACCGACTGTAAGAGCTATAGAAGCGGGGAAAGATATAGCCCTTGCAAATAAAGAGACGCTGGTTGCTGCAGGAGAACTGGTTATAAACAAGGCGAAAGAACACGAGGTTAATATACTTCCCGTAGATTCCGAACACAGTGCCATATTTCAGTGTCTGCAGGGTAATTCCTTAACGGAGATCAATAAAATAATACTCACAGCCTCCGGCGGACCCTTTAGAGGACGAACCTTTGAAGAAGTTAAGTATATACCAAAGACAGAAGCCTTGAAACATCCTAAATGGAATATGGGAAATAAGATAACCATAGATTCTGCAACATTAATGAATAAAGGCCTGGAAGTAATTGAAGCACACTGGCTTTTTTCACAGCCATACGAGAAAATATGTCCTGTTGTTCATCCGGAGAGTATAATCCACTCTGCAATAGAATACATAGATGGAAGTATAATAGCACAGCTTGGAGTTGCAGACATGAGGCTGCCCATACAGTATGCGCTGAACTACCCCAGGAGAATGAACAGGGTTGTTGAGCCTCTGGATTTAGTAAGAGCAGGAAGATTGACCTTTGAAGAACCTAGTTACGAGAATTTTCCTTGTTTAAGACTCGCCTTTGAAGCAGGAAAACAAGGAAAACTTCTGCCAGCCATAATGAACTGTGCGAATGAACTGTCAGTTGATTTGTATTTGAAGGAAAAGATCAGCTTTGGAGACATTTACTATATTATCAATGAATGTATGGAAAAGTTTGATTATAATAAAGCGGTAACTATAGAAAATATATTGGAAAGTCAGGAAGAAGTAATCAGGTTTATAAAGAATAAGTATAATTAGGAGGTATTTCTGTGTACATAATACTAGCTATATTAGCCTTTAGCGTCCTCATTTTGAGCCATGAGTTTGGCCATTTTATCATGGCTAAATTAAACGATGTAAAGGTGGAGGAATTCTCTCTTGGAATGGGCCCGAAGCTTTTTGGCGTCAAGGGGAAAGAAACCGAATATCTCATTAAGGCCTTGCCTATTGGAGGATATGTTAAAATGCTCGGTGAGGCTATGACAGGAGAGGAAGAGGTAAAAACCGATGACCCCCGTGCTTTTGCGAATAAATCTGCCGTAAGAAGGCTAAGTATTGTTGCAGCAGGACCTATAATGAATCTTATACTGGCAGCACTGGTATATGTAATTATAGGGTATGGCCAGGGCTTTGCAGTACCGGAAATAGCGAGTTTCTCAGATGTCTCTCCTGCAAGGGAGGAAAAGCTTATGGTCGGTGACAGAATTCTTGAAGTAAATAACAAAAAGGTCACTACCTGGGAGGACTTAAGTACAGAGATAATTACCAATAAAGAAAACACAGTAAACTTGATAGTCAAAAGAGGCTCTGAAACACTTAAGTTTTCCATCAAGCCAATAAAGGATGAGCAGGAGGATAGATACATAATTGGAGTCGTACCTGCATATAACCACTCTCCAAGCATCGGCCAAAGCCTTTCATTTGGATTCAAGGAAACAAAGACGTGGATTAACCTGACCTTAAGTTCCTTTAAACAGCTTTTTACAGGTAAAGCTTCCCTTGGAGATGTCGGCGGCCCCGTTACAATAATCAGGGCTTCAGGTGCTGCGGCACAAGCCGGAATCTGGCCTCTGTTATCTTTTATGGCCTTTTTAAGCATAAATCTTGCCATCTTTAACATCATTCCTTTCCCGGCACTGGACGGAGGCTGGATTTTCCTTTGCCTCTTTGAAATAATTACGAGAAGGAAGATTGATGAAAAGAAAGTTGCAGTAGCCAACTATATTGGCTTTACCCTTTTAATGATTTTGATGGTGGTAGTATTAATCAAGGATATATTATTCCCTATAAAACTTTAGGAGTGAATTTGATGATTAGGCGAAATACCCGTAAGATAAATGTAGGTAATATATACATTGGTGGGGACTCCCCCATAACCGTTCAATCAATGACAAATACCGATACCAGGAATGCCATTGCCACGGTAGAACAGATAAAAAGGCTGGAAGCTGCCGGCTGTGATATAATAAGGTGCGCTGTGCCGGACATGGAAGCGTCAGAAACTATAAAAGATATAGTAAAGGAAATTCGTATTCCGTTGGTGGCAGATATTCATTTTGACTACAAGCTGGCAATAAACTCCATAAAAAACGGGGTCTCAGCCCTTAGAATAAATCCAGGTAATATAGGCAGCATGGAAAGAGTAAAACTGGTTGCAGAACATGCAGCGGATGCAGGTATACCGATAAGAATAGGTGTGAACAGCGGTTCTCTTGAAAAGGAGCTGCTGCAAAAGTACGGAAAAGTTTGTCCTGACGCTCTGGTGGAAAGTGCTTTAAAGCATGTAAATATCCTTGAAAAGGTTAATTTTAACGATATTGTTATTTCTATAAAGTCCTCGGATGTAATGCAGATGATAGAGAGTTACAGATTGATATCAGAAAAGGTTGACTATCCGCTGCATATTGGTGTTACGGAAGCAGGCACCGCCTGGAGAGGGACAATCAAATCCAGCGTAGGAATAGGAGCTTTGCTTGCCCAGGGGATAGGAGATACCATAAGGGTATCCTTAACGGATGACCCGATTGAAGAGATAAGGGTAGGGAAGGAAATATTGAGATCTTTAGGCTATATAAATGGCGGAGTTTCTTTTGTTTCCTGTCCGACCTGTGGCAGAACACAGATTAATCTTATCAAGCTTGCTCAGGAAATAGAGGCTAAACTGGATAAGCTTGATAAGGATATAAAGGTTGCAGTTATGGGCTGCATTGTAAATGGACCCGGTGAGGCAAGAGAAGCTGATATAGGTATTGCAGGCGGTAATGGAGAAGGCCTCATATTTAAGAAGGGCGAGATAATAAAAAAGGTAAAAGAAGTAGATCTTATTGATGCACTTATGGAGGAGATTGAAAAGATGTAAGTAAGGTTTCCCTGTAAAGTCGCATCATAATTCAAATTCTATGGTATACGGCATATTTTAGGATTTTGTTGATCTTTGTGTTGATTTCAATACTAGGATAAATATAATAAATAAGATGGATGAATTAATTAAATCTGGAAATAATATATTTCAAAAGGATAAGTGAGCTTAATTCAAAATAGTTGTATATCTCTTGTAAGAGATATACAAACCTCATTACAATCCTAATGAATTATGTCTGTTTGGATGTAATAGTGAAGATACATGAGCGGATATTATTCAACACTTAACTTTTGCTTGTAATATTTTACTTATTATGTTACAATAATTCTGATGTACAGCTATATTTTGAGCAAGCGGAGAGTGGGAGATTAAAAACCCGCTCTTTCTATTTATGACGCACGCAACATTTGTTGCGTTTTTCATTGATTATCGTAATATAAAGGTGGAAAAAGCACAAAATATAAACACATTCGGATGATGGAGGCGATTATTTTGAAAAAAGATGTTCTGTTGGAGAATCTTAATAAACTGATTAAGCCAATTGTGATTAGTTTGGGATATGATTTGTATTTTATCGAATACATAAAGGAAGAGGGAGAGAAATATTTAAGAGTTTACATAGACAAGGAAGGCGGCATCAGTTTGGAGGACTGCGAAAGAGTCAGCAGGCCAGTAAGCGATCTTCTTGATGCTGAAGATCCCATACCTGAAAGCTATTTTCTCGAAGTATCTTCTCCAGGAATGTTTAGACAATTATTCAATGATGAACACTTGTCAAAGTACAAAGGCTCCATGGTAGCAGTTAATTTAGAATCAATTATTGAAGGAAAGAAATCCTTAAAGGGAACTTTGCTCCATTTTGATGATAATAATATCTATCTGTCCAAAGACAATGAGGAATTAATGATTCCAAGAGAAAAGATCAAGACTATCAACCTTGAGGGGAGTTTAAAGGAGGTTAGTACAAATGAATGAAGAGTTTATTGGGGCTTTACGGGAAATAGTAAAGGAAAAAGGTATAAGCGAGGATATGCTTTTTACCACCATTGAAGATGCATTGGTGGCGGCATATAAAAAGAATTATGCCACTGTGGGAAATTCAGTTCAGAATGTGAGAGTAAGTATGAACAGGGAAACCGGAGAGATTCATGTTTATTCCCAGAAGAAGGTTGCTGAGAATGTAGAAGATGATGTTAATGAAATCTCTTTGGAAGAAGCAAGGGAAATAAGCCCGAGATATGAAGCTGGAGATGTGGTTGAAATTGAAGTAACGCCAAGAACCTTTGGAAGGGTGGCAGCTCAGTCAGCAAAACAGGTGGTTGTACAGAGGATAAAAGAAGCAGAGAGAAATATTATATACAATGAATTTATTGAAAAGGAATATGACATTATCACCGGCACCGTTATCAGAAAGGATAAAGGCAATGTATTTGTTGACCTTGGAAGAATAGAGGCTGTGCTGGGTCCTGGAGAACAGATGCACGGTGAGGAGTATAATTTCAATGAAAGACTAAAGTTATATATTGTTGAAGTAAAGAACACCACAAAAGGTGCTCAGGTCGTAGTTTCCAGAACTCATCCTGGTCTTGTAAAAAGGCTGTTCGAGCTGGAGGTTCCTGAGATATTTCAAGGAGTCGTTGAGATAAAGAGTATCGCGAGAGAGGCAGGCTCCAGAACAAAGATTGCAGTTCATTCCAATGACGAAAACGTAGATCCGATGGGTGCCTGTGTAGGGCCAAAAGGCGTAAGAGTTCAAAATATAGTGAATGAACTTAAAAATGAGAAGATTGATATTATAAAGTGGAGCAAACTGCCGGAGGAAAATATAGCCAACGCCTTAAGTCCAGCAAAGGTAGTAGATGTGACCATTGACGAAAACAGCAAATCTGCAAAAGTTGTAGTAGAGGACAGCCAATTATCTCTTGCTATCGGCAAGGAAGGTCAAAATGTAAGACTGGCGGCCAAACTTACCGGATGGAAGATTGACATTAAGAGCAAAACCCAGGCGGGATTTACTCAATAATCGGGAGGTGTCTAAGTTGAAGGTTAAAAAGATACCTATGAGAATGTGCACCGGATGTATGGAGATGAAAGCTAAAAAAGAACTGGTCAGGGTAGTCAGAAATAACGAAGGTGTAGTTTCCATGGATTTGACCGGTAAAAAGCCGGGAAGAGGTGCCTATGTGTGCCATAATCTTCAATGCCTGGAAAAGGCGTTTAAAACCAAAAGACTGGAGAAAAATCTGGAGGTAAAGATTTCGGATGAGGTCTATGATAAGCTGAGGAGGGAAGTGGCTGATGAAGGATAGTTTTCTGCAATTTCTGGGTTTATGTAAGCGGGCAGGAAAACTAGCTGAAGGATATAATAAATGCGAGGAATTTTTAAAGTTTAAAAAAGCCTTTCTTTGCATTATGTCAACTGAACTTTCATCCAATTCCTACGAAAAGTTTGTGCGATTGTGTGAAAATAACAATATTCCTGTAATTCATGCTTACAATAAAGAGGAACTGGGAAGTGTTATAGGAAGAGAAGAGATAAATATATTATGCATAACAGACAGAATTATGGGCAGCAGGTTGATTGAAATTTTTAATGCCAACCAAAATAACCGGGGGTGAATATATGTCGAAAATAAGAGTGTATGAATTAGCTAAAGAACTAGATATATCAAGTAAGGATTTGATTACCCTTCTTCATGATGAATTTAATGTTGAAGTAAAAAATCATATGAGTGTAATTGAAAATGAGGATGCAGAACTGATAAAGGAACTGCTCAGCGATAAAAAACCAGAAGGTGCTGGAACATCTGAAGAAAGTACTGAAACAAAGGCTGAGGAAAAGGATATAGTTGAAAAATATGAAGAAATATACGTTCCTCAAAATACCATTGTAAAAGGAAGAAAGAACAAAAATAAAAACAGACACGATAGCAGAGATGAAGAATCAGAGTCCGGAACAGACAGTGAGGCGGAAGCTCCCCATGGAGTTATTGAAATCCCTGGTACTATCACAGTTAAGGAATTAGCAGAAAAGCTCAACAAGCCGATTCCTGAGGTAATAAAACAGCTGATTTTCTGTGGAGTAATGGCAGCAATAAATCAGGAGATAGACTTTGCTACAGCTGAAAAGGTAGCCGCCAAGTTCAATTTTGATCTGGTAAAGAAAAGTGAAGAAGAAAATGTAGTTGGCGAAGACCTTGATATTGAAGAAGATACTAATTTGGAAAAGAGACCTCCTGTAGTTACAGTTATGGGTCATGTAGACCACGGTAAGACCTCCCTTCTGGATGCTATAAGAAAGTCAAGGGTTACCGAGACAGAAGCCGGAGGTATTACACAGCATATAGGAGCGTATACTGTAAATATTAACGATGAAAAAATTACTTTCCTTGACACACCGGGCCATGAAGCCTTTACTTCCATGAGAGCCAGGGGTGCACAAATAACGGATATAGTAATACTTGTTGTAGCGGCAGATGACGGAATAATGCCTCAGACTGAGGAAGCCATAAGCCATTGCAAGGCTGCAAATGTTCCAATGATAGTTGCTGTAAACAAGATAGATAAGCCCGATGCCAATCCGGATAGAGTAAAACAGGAGCTCACTGAATTTGGATTACTTGCTGAGGATTGGGGCGGAGACACAATTGTTGTTCCGGTTTCAGCCAAAGCAAAACAGGGTATAGATGACCTTCTTGAGATGGTTATTCTTACTTCCGAGATGCTGGAATTGAAGGCCAGTCCTTCAAGAAAAGCCAAAGGTACTGTTATTGAGGCGAAGCTTGATAAGGGCAGAGGGCCTGTAGCCTCTCTTCTTGTTCAAAATGGAACTCTTCATGTAGGAGACTCAATTCTTGTAGGATCTACATACGGCAAGATAAGGGCAATGTTTGATGACAAGGGTAAGAAAATAAAATCTGCCGGTCCTTCAATTCCTGTTGAAGTACTTGGACTATCTGAAGTTCCCTCTGCAGGTGACAGATTTAATGTGGTAAGAGATGAAAAAACTGCAAGGGCTATGGCTGAATCCAGAAAAGAAAAGGTCAAGGATCAGCAGCAGTCCGGACATAGAGTATCCCTTGAAGATTTATACAGCCAGATAAAGGAAGGTAAGGTTAAGGAACTGGATCTTATCGTTAAAGCAGATGTTCAAGGTTCTGTTGAAGCTATGAGACAATCCCTCGAAAAACTGTCCACTGATGATGTCAAGGTAAGAGTGCTTCACGGTGGTGTAGGTGCAATAACGGAAACTGATGTAACCTTGGCTTCTGCATCAAATGCAATAATAATAGGTTTTAATGTAAGGCCTGATGTAAATGCAGCAGATATAGCCGAAAAAGAAAAAGTGGATATAAAGACGTACAGAATAATCTACAATGCTATTGAAGATGTTAAATCTGCTATGATAGGTATGCTGGAACCGGATTATAAGGAAGTAGTCCTGGGCAGAGTTGAAATAAGGCAGACATATAAGATATCTAATGTAGGAACCATTGCCGGCTGCTATGTTTTAGATGGAAAGATAACCAGGAACAGTGATATAAGAGTAATAAGAAACGGCATAGTAATACTTGATTCAAAGCTGGCATCCTTAAAGAGATTTAAAGATGATGCCAAAGAAGTCGCCGCTGGATATGAATGTGGATTAAGTATCGAAAAATTCAACGATATAAAGGAAGGCGACATAGTAGAAGCATATACTATGGAGGAAATAAAAAGAGATCATCTATAAAGGGGTGACGTAATTGGCAAATTACAGAAACAGCAGAATTAATGAGGAAGTTAGAAAAGAACTGAGTGAAATAATCCGGGATGACCTGAAGGATCCTCGAATAAGTGCAATGGTAAGTATAACAAAGGTTGATGTGACAAAGGATTTAAGATTTGCGAAGGTGTACGTGAGTATATTCGGCAAGGATGAAGAAAAGGAAAGCACCCTTGCAGCTCTCAAGAATTCAAGCGGATTCCTACGGAAAGAGATTGGCAGCAGAATCAATTTGCGTTATACTCCCCAGATTATCATTGAGCTGGATAATTCCATAGAACATGGAATGCATATCGATGAACTGCTTCATAAGATAAAAGGTGAATAGCATGTTTGAGCAAGTGATCGAAGAGATAAATCGATGTGAAAGCATAGCAATTTCTTTTCATGTATCACCGGACGGCGATGCTGTCGGAAGCTCCCTGGCACTAATGAATGGACTGAGAAAGCTGGGAAAAAAGGTTAATATTCTATGCAGGGAAAGTGTTCCCGAAATATTAAGCTTTCTTCCCTCAGCCGGGGAAATTAATAAAAGTACTGGAATAGAAGAAGGCTATTTTGACTGTCTAATTGTTTTGGATTGTGGAAATATTGACAGAATAAATATTGATTTTGAAATAAACGGGGATAGGGAATACCGTCTGCTGAATTTGGATCATCATGCATCTAATGATTACTATGGGGATGTAAATTATGTTGATACAAAATATTCAGCCATGGGTGAAATAGTATATCTCCTCCTCATGGAAATGGGAGTTGAGATAGATTCTGATATGGCAATCTGCCTCTATACATCTATTATGACCGACTGCGGTTCCTTCAAATATTCCAATACCACTTCTCTTACTCATAATATTGCCGGAGCATTGATTGATAAAAAAATTGATTTCCCTGAGATACATAGAAAGATATATGAAAATAAGAAATTTGAACTTGTTAAGCTTGCGGGTAAATTAATTGAAGGAATGTATCTTCAGTGTAACAACAGACTATGTATAATTGAAGCAATGGCAAATGTAACAGAGTCTCTTGGGGTAGATCCGGCGGATGTATCGGACTTGGTCTACATTGGAACGGATATTCAAGGGGTCGAGGTAGTCGTATTTATCAAGCAAAACGCTGATAAATATAAGATAAGCCTCAGGTCAAAAAAATATTTCGATGTTCGGGTATTGGCTGAAAAGTATGGCGGTGGAGGTCATGCAAAGGCAGCAGGTTTCAGCTACACCGGAGATTTGGAAAAGTTAAAGCAGGATTTGATAAAGATGATTGGGGATTCGTTATAGCTATGGATGGAATAATTAATTGTTATAAACCTGTTGGAATAACTTCTTTTGATGCTGTGAACAAAATTAAGAAAATAGTAAAAGGAACAAAGGTAGGACATACTGGCACTTTAGACCCGGCTGCCAGTGGTGTACTGCCTATTTGTATTGGCAAGGCTACGAAATTAATTGATTACATAATGGAAGGGAAAAAGGGTTATAGGGTTGAAATGACTTTGGGCATTGTAACAGATACCTATGACGGGGAAGGAAAGGTTTTATCGGAACAGGTTGTTACCTCTACAGAAGAAGAAATCCGGAAAGCAATACTATCCTTTAAAGGTGATATTATGCAGGTCCCACCAATGTATTCAGCTATAAAGGTTAAGGGTAAGAGGCTGTATGAACTGGCAAGAGAAGGTATTGAAATTGAAAGGGAAGCCCGTAAGGTGACTATTGAGAATATCAACATTTTACATATTGACGGACATAGGGCAGTCTTTGACGTTGAGTGCTCCAAGGGAACATATATACGGAGCTTGTGTTTCGACATAGGCGCCAAATTAGGATGTGGCGCTATGATGAGCAGCCTTGAAAGAATCTTTTCCGGAGGATTCAATATAAAGGACTCTTTGAAGCTGGACACTATAAACAGTGAGAATATTGGCCAATATATCATTTCTATGGATATGGCATTGAAGTCTCTACCGTCCCTTACTGTGGATGCTAAATTCGAAAGGCTTTTACGTAATGGAGTAGAGATAAAGGATAGAAATTTCATAGGAACTATAGATAAAGCTGTATATAAGGTATATAATATGGATAATCAATTGATAGGCATCGGCGATAGATTTGATTATTCATTTAAAATATCAACTTTACTGATTTAGGAGTATACTTATGCAGATAATAGATAATAAATTTGATGATAGATTGAATGCTAAAACCTTCATAGCGCTCGGCAGCTTTGATGGACTGCATCTGGGGCATATGTGTCTGATAGACCGGTGCATGGAACTTGCCAAACAGATGAAAGGTTTAAGTATGGTGTACACTTTTAGAAATCATCCCTTGACTATTATAAACCCTGAAGCTGCACCAAAGCTTATCCTGGATAATCTGACAAAGATGGAGATGCTGGAATCTATAGGTATAGACATCCTATGTCTCGTAGATTTTAATGAAGAGGTCAGACATATGAGTGCCGAAGACTTTATCACACATCTTCTTTCAAAATATAACATGGGCGGAGTAGTAGTGGGCTTTAATTATAGATTTGGCTATAGGAATCAGGGTAATGTTGAACTTTTACAAAAGCTCTCAAAAAAGCACGGCTTCAGTGTTACGGTAATAAATCCACTGGAATATGATATGGAACTTGTCAGCAGCTCCAGAATAAGAAAGCTCGCTGAAGACGGAAAGATTTCGGAAGCTAACCGCATGCTGTTTAAACCTTTCAGACTTAGGGGTAAGGTAATAACAGGCAAACAGCTTGGGAGGAAACTCGGTTATCCGACTGCGAATATTTTGGTGGATGATAAGTTTGTTATACCAAAACCCGGGGTATATTATTCAAATGTTAGGTATCGGGGAAGTGTTTATCTTGGAATGACTAATATTGGTTATAACCCGACGGTGGAGTGTACAAATAGAATAAATATAGAGACATATATATTCGACTTTAATGAGGTTATTTACGGAGAGGAGTTGGAGGTGTTTTTCATTGAACGTATAAGGGATGAGATAAAATTTTCCTCACTTGAAGAGCTGATCGGTCAGATGAAAAAGGATGATAATTACGTAAAAGGTAAAAAAATAGAAGTTTTTTAAAAAATTATTTACATTTAAAAGTTCCTTTGTTATAATAATCTTTGTGAACCTTACCCTAAGAGATATGATTTGCCGACTATCTTCTTGGAGTAAGGGGTTTATAATTTGGAGGTGTTGACATGGATAAGGCTAGAAAGAACGAAATAATTCAAACTTATGCAAGACACGAGGGAGACACAGGTTCACCTGAAGTACAGATTGCATTGCTTACAGAAAGAATCAATCATTTGAACGACCATTTAAAAGAGCATAAGAAGGACCATCACTCAAGAAGAGGTCTGCTTATGATGGTTGGACAAAGAAGAGGTTTATTGAATTATCTTATGGCTCAAGATATTACGAGATATCGTACTATCGTTGAAAAACTTGGTTTAAGAAAATAACTAGAGCGGTTAAACCGCTCTATTATTTTAAAAAATTAATAATAAGTATTATTTTGTAAATAATATAAATGTGTCGAAGGGAGGTTTAATAATATGAGCGTTATAATGGAACGTGAAATTGCTGGAAGAAAATTTAAAGCAGAGTATGGTAAAGTTGGAGCGCTGTCTGATTGTGCTTTATTAGTTAGCTATGGAGATACTGTAGTCCTGGTAAATGTCAATGCATCAGAAAAACCGAGGGAAGGTATTGATTTTTTCCCGCTGAGTGTAGAATATGAGGAGAGGTTATATGCCGTTGGTAAAATACCTGGAGGCTTTGTAAAGAGAGAAGGTAGGCCATCGGAAAAGGCCATCCTGAGCGGAAGAGCTATAGATAGGCCATTGAGGCCTCTGTTCCCTAAGGGATATAGAAATGACGTTCAGATAGTCTGTACTGTTCTCTCAGTTGAACCGGACAATATGCCTGAAATACTTGCAGAAAATGCGGCTTCCCTGGCATTGTGCCTTTCAAGCATTCCATTTACTGATCCTGTAGCAACGGTGTCTGTAGGTTTGATAGATGGCAGCTTCGTTATCAATCCTGTTTCGAAGGATAGAGAAAAAAGTTCAATGGACCTTACTGTTTGTGCAACTAAAGACAGGGTTATGATGATAGAAGCAGGCGGAAATGAAATTCCAGAGGATGTAATGTACGATGCCATACTGTTTGGCTTTGAAGAATGCAAGAAAATAGCTGCTTTCCAGGAAGAATGTATGAAAAGCTATGGTAAGGAAAAAGCTGTTTTTGAGGTTCACAAGATTGATGAGGAACTTGAAAAAGAAGTTACCGATTTTGCTTTCCCATTGATTAAGGAAGCGATGTACATATCAGATAAAGACAAGAGAAATGAAGCAATGGATGCTGCCAAAACAAAAATTGCCGAGGCATTCAATGAAAAGTATCCAGACAATATGTCAGATATTGCAGATATCGTATACAAACTTCAGAAAAAGATAGTCAGAAATATGGTCTTAAACGAGAAGAGAAGACCGGATGAAAGAAGATTTGACCAAGTCAGGCCTATAAGCTGTGAGGTTGGCATACTGCCAAGAACTCATGGTACAGGACTCTTTACAAGAGGTCTTACTCAAGTGCTTACCGTGGCAACTTTAGGTGCCTTGGGCGATGTTCAGGTACTTGACGGACTTGGTGAAGAAGAATTTAAGAGATATATGCATCACTATAATTTTCCATCTTACAGTGTTGGCGAAGTTAAACCTATGAGAGGACCTGGTAGAAGAGAAATAGGCCATGGTGCTCTTGCTGAGAGAGCTCTGGTACCGCTTATACCAACTGAAGAAGAATTCCCATATACTATAAGATTGGTGTCAGAAGTTTTAAGCTCTAACGGATCCACTTCCCAGGCCAGTGTATGTGGAAGTACATTAGCATTACTGGATGCAGGAGTACCTATAAAGAGGCCGGCAGCGGGTATAGCCATGGGACTTGTAACAAGTGAAGACCTATCCCAAGAGGAAATTATTACTGATATTCAAGGTATAGAGGATTTCTTTGGAGATATGGATTTTAAGGTTGCAGGAACTACTGAAGGTATTACATCAATTCAGGTTGATACAAAACTCAAAGGCTTGTCCAATTACGTTATAAGAACAGCTATAGATAACGCCAGAAAAGCTAGATTAGAAATAATCGAGAAAATTACAGCATGTATACCGACTCAAAGGCCGGATCTTTCGGTATACGCTCCAAGAGCATATACAATGAGTATAGATCCTGAGAAGATAAGAGATGTAATTGGTACTGGCGGAAAGGTTATCAACAAGATAATAGCTGAAACCGGAGTTAAAATTGACATTAAGGATGACGGCAAGATATTTGTCATGTCAAGTGACAGCGTTGGTGCAAAACGTGCTATTAAGATGATAGAGGATTTGACAAAGGATGTCCAGGTCGGTGAGGTTTATCTTGGAAAAGTAACAAAGATTGCAACTTTTGGTTGTTTTGTGGAGATTCTTCCCAATAAGGAAGGTTTGGTACATATATCAAAACTGGATGTTACAAGGGTTAACAAAGTAGAAGATGTAGTATCCGTTGGTGATGAAATCCTAGTGAAGGTTACAGAAATAGATAATCAGGGCCGAATAAACCTATCCAGAAAAGATGCTATAAAAGACAGTGAGAATGAAGAAAAAGATATCGAAAAATAGAAGGGCTTTATGCCTTTTTATTTTTTTAATGAGGTGATGAGAATATGTATAATATGACTAGGTTATCGAATGGTCTCCGTGTAGTTGTAGAAAAGATTGATTACGTTAATTCTGTAAGTGTTGGATTGTGGGTAGAAAACGGTTCAAGGAATGAGGATGATAAAAACAGCGGCATATCACATTTTATTGAACATATGCTGTTTAAAGGGACGGAAAAGAGAAGCGCCAAGGAATTGGCAGAGGTTATCGAAGATGTTGGTGGCCAGATGAATGCCTTCACCGGCAAGGAGGCCACCTGCTTCTATATAAAGGCGCTGGATACTCACCTCGAATTATCTATTGAAGTACTTGCAGATATGCTCTTTGGCAGTACCTTTAATGAAGAGGAAATTGAGAAGGAAAAGGGTGTTGTAACAGAGGAAATAAACATGAGTGAGGATTCCCCTGAAGATGTCATCGGTGATCTTCACAGCGAGTCAATTTGGGGAGAGGACACCCTTGCTCTGCCTATATTGGGCACAGAAAAAACTGTTAAGAGCTTCACTAGAGAACAGATTATCAATTATATTAGTGCATACTATATACCTGAAAATTCGGTAATTTCAGTTTGCGGAAATGTAGATATAAGTAATGTAGAGAAACTTGTTGAACAGTATTTTGGCAATTGGCAGTCCTCGAATAAAAAAGTTACCCATTATTCAACCCCAATAATTCATGAGAACAGTCTGTTTAAGAAAAAGGAAATCGAACAGCTTCACATCAGCTTAGGTTTGAGAGGTATACCAGTTGGTAATGACGATATTTATCCGTTATCACTGCTTAATAATGTTTTAGGCGGAGGAGTCTCCTCATTATTGTTCCAAAAAATAAGAGAAGAATATGGACTATGTTACACGATTTATTCATATATATCTTCTTTTAACAATGCAGGTACTATAAATATTTATACCGGACTTAATCCAAACTATGCCGGTGAAGCTTTAAAACTCATAGTTGATGAACTTGAAAACTTCACCAAGAATGGAATCAGCGATGAGAGACTCACTAAATCCAAAGAGCAAATAAAAGGAAGTTTGATCCTGGGTCTCGAAAGTACCAGCAGTAGGATGTTCAGCAATGGCAAGGCGTTTTTGTTTTTAAATAGAATTAACAGACCTGATGAAATAATAAGCAAGATTGACAAGATAGACCAATATATGCTTAACGAAGTTATGAACAAAACTTTTTCTCATGGAATATTGAATTCTGCCTTTGTAGGGAATACAATAGAGATTGAAAAATATAAGCAGATTTTAGGAGACAGTAAAACTGCCTTTAAACAGATTGTAAGAACCAAATCAGTATAGGAATAAAGGGAAATTGCATAATCTACAAATTTGATTCCATATAAACTAATGGAAGTTTCTTAGATAAAATGTCGGAAAATAATCAATGGTTCATTGTGCAATTTCCTGGACTATAAGCTGTAATATAATATTAGCCCCTTACATAGAATCTTTATATAGGATTAAGGAGGTAATATTATGGGTGATAATACAAAGCTGTACAGCGAAATAGACAAATATGAGATAATAAATGTAAATGACGGTGAAAAGTATAATTACCTTGCAAATAATGATGTAATTATAGATGAGAACGGTTATTTAAAGCTTCTTATACTAAATAAATCCCAGGGTAAATTCAGCTTTTTTGGAAATAACGAGTTTATCGAAGTTCCTTGGAGCTGCGTAAAAAAAATTGGATTAAGAACCATCATAATTGATGCGGATGAACAGTTAATGAAGAAAACAAGATTGTAGGCCTCGGAGGTAAATTATGAAGATAGTTGTGCAGAAGTTTGGCGGCACATCAGTATCCACAAAAGAAAGAAGACAGCTTGCCATTAAGAAGGTACTTGAATGCATTCAGAAGGGCTATAAGCCTGTAGTGGTGGTATCCGCCATGGGACGAAATGGTGATCCTTATGCAACGGATTCGCTGCTTTCATTACTAGATGATGATTTCAGGAGAAGTAACAAGCAGGGAACGGACCTACTGATGAGCTGTGGCGAAATTATAAGCTCAGTTATTTTTTCCGCGGATTTAAATAAAATTGGATATAAAGCTGTACCCCTTATTGGAGGACAAGCTGGTTTGATAACCAACGAAGATTTTGGAAATGCTGAAGTTATAAAGGTTAATACTGGCAAAGTAATGGAACTTCTTAATTCTTCAGTAATTCCGGTTATTGCTGGCTTCCAAGGAACAAGTGAAAATGGCTATATCACAACTCTTGGTAGAGGCGGCAGTGATACCTCTGCTGCTATAATAGGTGGTGCCCTTGGAGCAGAGGAGGTAGAGATATATACGGATGTGGACGGAATAATGACGGCGGATCCTCGAATTGTAAATAACGCTTCATTAATTAGACAAATAAGTTATAATGAAGTCTTTCAACTGGCTGACCAGGGAGCTAAAGTAATTCATCCGAGAGCTATAGAAGCTGCTATGAGATATAATGTTAAATTATCCATAAAAAATACGTTAAACAACCATGAAGGTACCTTGATTACCAGCAGCATACTTTCAGATGTAAATAGGATCGTTACAGGTATAACCCATATGAGTGACAGAGTACAAATAAAAATACTATATGAAGTAAACAAGGATAATGGAAATTATGATGACGTATTGGATATACTTGGTGATAATAAAATAAGTATAGATTTAATTAATGTTTTCCCACACGAAAAAATATTTACAGTTGATGACAGGGACAAGAACATTGTTTATTCTCTGCTTGAAAAATTAAGCTTGTCCTTTATTATGGAAGAGGATTGCAGTAAAATAGCAATAATAGGTTCAGGTATGAAAGGTGTTCCAGGTGTCATGGCTAGAATCCTTAAGAGGCTCAGAAAAGAAGGAATTGATGTCCTTCAGACTGCAGATTCTCATATGACTATCTGGTGCCTTGTTAA
>JAUZPH010000070.1 GCA_030706065.1 Bacillota bacterium
TATTTATTTGATAATGACCTTTACAATAACAAGAATATTACGATTTGCAGAAAAGAAATTGGATGGTCCGGAAAACTATATTATGTATGCAAATCAAATGCAGGTAGAAACGCCTGAACTTGCCCTTAATAGAACAAAAGACGGCATAGAGCAGCACTATTAAGCGAAGGAGGAGATAAAATGGAAAAGATAATTGACATTCAGCATTTAAGCAAATCCTTTGGGGAACATGAAGTATTGAAAGACATTGATTTTTCAGTCAGCAGGGGAGAAGTAGTGTGCATCATCGGTTCCTCCGGATCAGGTAAATCAACCCTTCTTCGATGTATCAATCTTTTAGAAAAGCCAACCGGCGGACAGATAATTTACAAGGGTGAAAACATATTGGATGACAACCATGATATCCATGCGTACAGAACAAAGCTTGGTATGGTATTTCAGCAGTTTAACCTCTTTAATAACCACAATGTTTTAAGAAATTGTGTAGTTGGTCAGATGAAGGTGTTAAAGCGTTCAAAGGATGAAGCACAGAAAGTGGCTATGAAATACCTGAAGGTTGTTGGCATGGAGCAGTTCATAAATGCAAAACCAAGGCAGCTGTCCGGGGGACAGAAGCAGCGTGTAGCTATTGCCAGAGCGCTTTCCATGGAACCGGACGTAATGCTTTTTGATGAACCGACCTCAGCCCTTGATCCCGAAATGGTGGGAGAGGTATTAAAAGTTATGAAGGAACTTGCAGAATCTGGCCTCACCATGCTTATAGTTACTCATGAAATGGGCTTTGCCAAAGAAGTATCCGACCGTGTGGTATTTATGGATAAGGGAGTTATAGCTGAAGAAGGAACCCCGGAACAGATTTTTAATAATCCTGTTCAGGAGCGAACGAGAGAATTCTTGAAACGAACTTTAGAAAAGTAATATAATACAGATGCAAAAATTTAAGCCTTAGTACTCGCTTGAGAAA
Source organism: Bacillota bacterium (assembly GCA_030706065.1). Taxonomy (GTDB): domain Bacteria; phylum Bacillota; class Clostridia; order Clostridiales; family Clostridiaceae; genus JAEZDX01. Next base: position 965 of record JAUZPH010000070.1, read on the forward strand.
ATATCGGATCTTCACTGATTTTTCAGGATGTAAAATTTCATCATATATCAATTGCTATTTTGAAGAAATTTTACATCCTAGGCGATAAATTAAAAATAAATTTCTGCAGCTGCATCAATTATTAACACTAGAAGAGGAGCGATTCGGTCTATGCCTACGAAGGAAGAAATTTTAAAATTTGTTACTTTTAGTTTTTAAAGAATTAGAGCATGTGATGTGAAACCGCATGCTCTTTAATTTTGCTTAAGTAGCAGCGAAAGTATGTAAAACAATGGACAGCCAATTATACTACTCTATAACCACATCTATTACACAGGAAGGTAGTATTGGGATTTTCGCTGTTACACCTAGGGCATGTCCATCTTCCCTGAGGATTTTCTATCTGATACTTAATTCTTGGATTGTTCTTTTCCTTATTTCTCTTAATCAATACAACAACGAGATAAGCTATTAAGGCAATAAGTACTATCAGCAAGAGAAAAAGAATTATTTCGCCAATCACTGCACCAGTTTCAAAAGATTGTGCCGGTGACATTTCCATATTATCAACTCCTTCATAATGTGAAAATTACTTCTTAATTTAATGGTACCAGATATTATATCAAACTTCAAATAAGTGGAAGGTTAAGTGGTATAAAAGATATTTTTCGGGCATATTGTAAAAGTTTTTATAACAATAAGAATGCATATCTTTCTATAGGAGGTATAATCTATGCTTGCTGACCCGTCAGTGGCCTTTGGGGATGGGTATATGACAGGAAAAATGATTATGCAGAACAAAAGCCATCAACGATAAAATTATCATGATGGCTATTAAGCATAAAATATTGCTTGTGCAGAAATTATTGGGAATACGAATTCTAAGGGCAGCCTGTGTTTTGTAAAATTCCCTTCAAGTGGTCTACACAATGCTTGAAGTCCCTGGATCCTTGTTCATCCAAAGGCAGTTCCAAAATTCTGTCTATACCCTTTTCCGAAATTACACATGGAAGGCTTAGAGCTACATCCCTTACACCATATTGGCCATTCAAAACTACGGATACCGGAACTATGCATTTTTCGTTCCTGATTATGGCTGCCACCAGCCGGCATACACTCAGAGCAACTCCGGAACTTGTATATCCCTTTAATTCAACAATATCCAGGCCAACTGTCTTCATTTCATTCAGAATCCTGGCTTTGTCAATCTTCTCTTTTAGTTTAAACTGGCTCTCAAAATTATCAAAGGAAATACCTACAATATTCACTGTATTCCAAGGGATAAAAGCTGTTGCACCATGTTCTCCAAGTACAAAACCAGTCACATTTTTGGCATCTACGCCGCATATATCACCTAAGATTTTGTTAAAACGGGCGGTGTCTAAAAGAGTACCTGTCCCTATGACTTTTTCCCTTGGGTAATCAAATTTTTTCTGAGCAACATAAACAAGAATATCCAACGGGTTGGAAACATTTATAATAATGGCTTCCTTTGTATATTTTACGATGTTTTCCATAGTATTGCACATGATAGAAATGTTCTGTTCCAGTAATACCATCCGGTCTCGTGAATTTCCCTGTTTAATACTTGGACCTGCAGTCATGATGATGATTTGAGCATCTGCACAATCTTCATAGTCTCCAACTCTTACTGAAGCATTCGTACTGTAAGTAAATGCAGTGGTATGACTGGCATCCAATACTTCCCCCAAGGCCTTGCCCTTATTACGGTTAATAACAACTATATCATTCACAACATTCATTCTCAAAATAGAGTTGAGAATTGCGGAACCTACGTTTCCAGCACCAATAATTACAAGCTTTCCATATTTAATCTTCATAATGCCTCCGTATTTAACTTTTAACCTATAATATATTTCGCATAAAGCCAGTTTCTTTTCTTAAACTCGAGCATATCATTTTTTATCCTCTGTAACAAGCTTTTTTATTTGCGAAACCTTAAGGGGACTTCAAATAAGTAATCAGTCAATACAAATGTTAAATAATAGTATCAATTTGATTTACACAAACCTTTTGAATAAAAAATGCCATTGTCATCATGAATACGTTATAATAACATTATATTAGTAAGAAAATAACATAAGTAAATAATCTGAGGAGGATATAAAATGATTTACAAGGAATTTGGGAAAACCGGTATTAAAGTTTCGGCTCTTGGTTTCGGAGCAATGAGGCTTCCCATGATTAAAAAGGATGGGAAGGATTATGTTGATGAAGATAAGGCTGTACAGATAATTCACAAGGCCTTTGAACTGGGGGTCAACTACATAGATACGGCGCCATACTACTGCGAGCATCTTAGTGAAGCTGCCGTTGGAAAGGCTCTTAAGGGTTGGAGGGATAAAGTATATGTATCCACCAAGAACCCAATTGAAAATGCCTCCGGTGACGACTGGAGAAGAAGACTTGAAAAGTCATTAAAAAACCTCGATGTTGACCATATAGATTTCTATCATATGTGGGGAATCAACTGGAAGGCTTATCAGGACAATATAGATGTTCCCAATGGACCGATGGCTGCAGCCTTCAAGGCAAAGGAAGAAGGACTCATAAAGCATATATCCTTCTCTTTCCACGATGCACCTGAAAACATGTTAAAGATTATTGATACAGGTAATTTCGAGACTGTATTGTGTCAGTATAACCTATTGGACAAATCCAACGAAGAAGGAATTGCTTACGCCCACGAAAAAGGTATGGGTGTTGTGATAATGGGGCCTGTTGGAGGCGGAAGGCTCGGAGCTCCTTCACCGGTTATTCAATCCATGCTTAAGGGAAAAGCAAAAAGTACAGCAGAAATGGCTCTTAGATTTGTACTTGCGAACCCAAATGTAACTATAGCCCTGTCAGGCATGAGTTCTCTACAGATGGTTGAAGAAAACGCTGCAGTTGCTTCCATTCCGGGAACCTTGACGGAAGAGGAAATCAAGAGGGTTGAAGAAATGCTTGAGGAAAACAGAAGGCTATCGGACCTTTACTGCACAGGCTGCAACTACTGTATGCCCTGTCCTCAAGGCTTGAATATACCCCATATATTCAGATTGATGAATTACAACAGAGTATATGGCCTAAAGGACTACGCTTCGGATGAATATGCAAAGCTTAAGGTAGAGGGAAATAACACTGGAAAAGATGCAAGCTTCTGCGTGGAATGCGGCGGTTGTGAGTCCAAATGCCCTCAGCATCTCCACATAATTGAACAGCTGAAGCAGTCACACTCCGCACTGGACAGATAGAAATAACTCATTGAGTACATGATTTATAGAAAAAGAAAGGATGGAGAATATTGATGAAAGCCTTATTTATTGGTGGAACCGGAACAATAAGCAGTGCCATTACAAGACTTGCAGTACAAAAGGGTTGGGAACTCTATCTCCTCAACCGCGGCAACAAAATGGACCGGATTCCCGAGGGAGCAAAAGTTATTACAGCGGATATCAATGATGAGGAGAAGGTAGCTGGGCTTATAAAAGATATTAAGTTTGACGTGGTTGCAGATTTTATTGCCTTTGTACCTTCACAGCTTGAAAGGGATATAAGACTCTTTTCCGGAAAGACAAGGCAGTTCATATTCATAAGCTCTGCCTCTGCCTATCAAAAACCTCTTTCACACTACAAAATTACTGAAAGTACGCCTTTGGACAATCCCTATTGGGAATATTCAAGAAACAAGATTGCTTGTGAAGAATTACTAATGAAGGAATATCGAAACAATGGTTTCCCCATAACAATAGTTCGCCCAAGTCATACCTATGATGAAAGGAGTATTCCTTTGGCTGTGCATGGAAAGATGGGCCCATGGCAGGTTATCGACCGTATAATAAAGGGAAAACCGGTTATTATCCATGGTGATGGAAGTTCCCTTTGGACAGTGACTCATAACTCGGATTTTGCCAAGGCCTTTGTTGGCTTGATGGGAAATCCCGGCACTTTAGGAGAGGCTGTTCAGATTACTTCCGATGAGGCTTTAACCTGGGATAAAATTTATGACTGCATCGGTGCGGCACTGGATGTTGAAGTGAAAAAAGTACACGTGACCTCGGACTTTTTAGCAGCCTGCGACTCTGAATTTGAAGGTTCGTTGATAGGAGATAAGTCAAATTCCGTAGTATTTGACAACAGCAAGGTAAAAAGGCTGGTTCCGGATTACGTTGCTGTTACAAGGTTTGACCAAGGGGTACGACTCTCTATAGAATATTTTCTATCTCATCCGGAGCTTCAGGTGCCGGATGAAGAGTTTGACCTCTTCTGCGACAGGGTTATGAGAGCTCAAGAAGAAGCTTTAAGGATTTTTAAAAGTGGAAAATAATCAAATTATTAATGCAAATATCGTAAAAACTAGCTCTGAGAAGCTAGTTTTTTAAATCTAATGATTTTAACTACATCCCATATATAGATGTGTGAGTTTGTATTTTAAATTATCCGGGATGTAAAATTTCCTCTAAATTAAATTCTAATTCGTTGAAATTTTACATCCGGAAAAATCGGTGAAGATTCGATATTTTGTCAGGCGAATACTTTAAGGTTTAAATTTTCGCATCTATAGTTATATTCATAAATATATCTTTAACAGCATATGAAAGTATTAGGAATAGAGTTGTTCAAGACTAAAGGGAAAAGATATTATTTAAGGAGCGCAAAGATTAATAATCTTTGCGTGCAAACAAGGAATATAAGGAGGTAATATAGGATGGAGTTGTTTGGTGGTTTTATGAAGGGACTCAAACCGCTGATGGACGCTACTGGTGTAAAACCAGATGAAGACATGAAGGCGGCAATAGCACAGGGAGAGGTAGCGGAGTTGGAAGGAAAGAAAAAAGAAGCTCTCGCTAAAATTGGGCTGGCAGCCTATGAAATGGTTATGAAGAGCACCTATAGCCGCGAGCTGCTGCTGCCGCTATGTTCAGAGGTGGATGCCCTGGAAACTCAGCTGAAAAATAAAATGCAGGAGCTAAACAAGGCTAAAGAGGAAGCTGAAAATAAACGAAGGGAAGAAGAAGCCAGGCTTGCAGCGAGGACATGCCCTACCTGCGGAGAAGAAAATGCTGAGGGTTCAAAGTTCTGTCAGTCCTGTGGCGGTAAATTGGGGATAAAAAAGCCATTGGAAATCATATGTGCGAAATGCGGTGCTGCCAACGGACCTGAATCAAAATTCTGCGGAGAATGTGGAGAAGCTTTAGCTTTGGAACAGGAACCAGCGGAAATTAAATGTGCAAGCTGTGAAATGGTGTATCCTGCCGGGACTAAATTCTGCATTCAGTGTGGAAGCAGGCTGTAAGCCACCGGATTTAATATAAAGACTGATAAATACTGTCGCTAAAGAAATAAGCAGACCTGCGGTAGAAAAGAAATCTATCTGCAGATCTGCTTTTATAAAGTATTTTTAAATATTACTATACCTCATAAGCACTGATGTATTTTCTACTGCATATTTCATTGAGGAAGGCAGCACCTAAAATGAGTACTGCTCCAAAGCCCTGGAGAATAGTCATGCTTTCATGAAGCAAAATGCTAGACATCAGAATCGCAGAAATTGGGTCGATATAACTGAAGGCGGCAGCAGTTTGGCTTTTTAATTTATGTATAGATGAAAAGTATAAGAGATAAGCTATACCGGTATGCAGAACTCCTACAGTCAAAAGAAGAAGCACAGAATTAAAGCTTACGTCGTGGAGATTGAAACCTTCATTCAAAAGTACATATGGCAACAGAAAGACAGCTGATATGCCAAGTTGCATAAAAGAGCTTTCCAGGCCCGTGAGATTCTTTTGAAACTTGTTCAGAAGAATAACTGCTGCATACAATGAGGCAGCCAGTAATGCATAAGCTATACCCAAAATATTTGTTCCTCCGGAAGAACCCCCTTGGATACCAACAACCAAAAACATCCCAACCATAGCCGCCACTATGGAGAGAACACTGTGAAGGTGAAGGCGTTCCTTTAATAATATTGGCGCTAAAAATATAACAAATATAGGAGCACAATAGTAACCTATAGTGGCATTGGATATGGTTGTATATTTATAGGCCTGGAATAAAAAAATCCAATTCAGGCCAAGGGCGAGTCCGGAAAAGATCAGGAGTAAGAGGTTGGACTTAATTCTTGGCCAGGATAGCCTGGAGCTAAAAACAAAACTAGAAATAAATAAAAAGAGGCCACCTATAATGCCTCTGACGAGAGCAATTTGAGACGAGGTAAAGGGAATACTTCTGACAAAGAGCCCAACGCTTCCGAATATAAGCATTGCCGAAACCAAAGTGAATTTTGATCTGTTCATTGAGTTTCTCCTTATTTATCTGCTATAATCGTTGTTAAATATATTGTACAATGGTAAGTTATTGCTGTCAATTGGAGGGTGTTTTTGGACTTAAATCATATTATTTCAAGTAATTTAAGAAACTTGAGAAATGAAAGGAACCTTAGCCTGGGTCAGATGGCTGAGTTATCCGGCGTAAGCAAGGTCATGCTCTCCCAAATAGAAAAGGGAGATTCATTGAGTGAACCGGCAATAATAAGAACATGCGGCGTAAAGCTTCATGTTTTTATTTTTTGTCTGTGGTTTAATTCAAACATCTTCAAAAATTACTTTCAAATAAAAAAAATGTAATATATACTAATAATATGTCGCAGTAAAGTGAAAGAAGGAGATCCGCTATGGGATATGGTAAGCCTGTAAAAAATAAGAGGACTTTAAAAAGAAGGATCCGAAAATTGATAGCTGCCGTTAATTTTTATAGTCTCCTGGTAATGCTGGTAGCTCTTATGCTCATATTTGGAACCGCAGTGAGCTTCTTTGGCAGAAAAATCTCTATGATAACTGCTGAACAGATGAGCAGCGAGTTGGAAAAAATCTGGCCAAGTGCAGTTAAGCAGATGTTAGTAGGCGATAATTTTCCTCAGAGGAATGTGAGTTCAGATAATAATGATTCTAACAGGATATTTAGAATTCTGGGAGAAAGATACATGTTATCTACAGGTATAGAGGATCATCTTCAAAATCTTGACAATCCAAACATAAAGGCTATGTTGGAGGATAGCGGCAGCTTTGGAACGGATTTTAATGATATAAGCTTAATCGATTATAAAATTTATAAGGATAAAGTATTAATCTATTCTTATGAAGACGATAAAGGAATTCCCGACATAAATAAAATCAAAGCAGGGAAAATAATGAATTTCCTTAGTGAGGAGGTTACGGTACCCGTTAATATCGATGGGGTCCATTCAAATGTGGAACTTTTAGTCAGACTTAATCCGGTACTCATTATGTTCGGGTTTGCTGCTTTGTTATTGGCAGGATTACTGATTTTCTTTATAACGCTGATGATTGCACGGATTCTTGCCAGACCCTTCACCAGTATGATTGTCAAGCCGCTGACTAATCTGGAATCCAAAATTAATAATCTGGCTGAAGGAAGAATAGAATCCGCCATGGGCACTGAAATCCAGCTAAAAAAGCCTATAAGAGAGGTTGAAAACCTGGCAAATTCAACTAACAAGATTATGTCCAAGATGTCTGAGTACGTTGGGCTCCTTGAAAATCAAAAATATGAACTTGAAGCACAGAACAATACTCTGGAGGATAACAGTTCTGCCCTTACATCAATGAACTCAGCCCTTGCAAATCGGCATTCAAAGTTAAAGAATATACTGGATCATGTAGAACAGGGGTTGCTTACCTTTAATAAAAGTCTGGTAATTAACTATGAATACAGTCAGGAATGTGAAAGGATTTTTTCCGGAAAAGTATCGCAGAATAAGTTATCCAGCCTCTTATATGAGAGCGATGACAGTATGCAGAGCTTTATAGATGACCTCTTGCTAAAGATCTTTGATTCGGAAGAAGGTAAAAGGCCTCTGTATATCTCGCTGCTTCCGGAAGAAGTTTTAATAGAAGGAAAAAACATCAGTGTATCTTACAAGATAGTAAAGGACGAGAAAGACGAAGATATCATGATGGTAATTCTCAGTGATATCACCGAGAAACGAAAGCTGGAAAAGAAGATGGACGAGGAAAGAAGCATATTAAAGATGGTTGTCAAAACCATAATAAACCGGAATGAATTTCTTCAGCTCTCGGGGGAATACAAAAGCTTCTGCGAAGAGGACTTCAATGGACTTCAGAAGGAAGACTTCGACGAATGGCTCAGAAAGATACATACTTTTAAAGGGAACTTCAGCCAGTTTGATATGATTTCTGTCGTTAAACAATTGGACGAGCTTGAAAATAGTCTCTATTCCGATACTTCGTACAGTATAATAACGGACCTAAACGGAAAACAACTATATTCATGGCTCAGTGAGGACCTTAATATAATTGAAACCTATACCGGAAGCGATTTCTCAAGGGATGAGGAAATCTTCTATATAAAGAAATCTAAACTGACGGAAATCGAGGAAAAACTGAAAAAAGTTCTCTCGGCATACGAATACAAGACAGTACTTCCAATGATCAAAAGCCTCTGCTATAAGTCTGTCAAAGAGCTTCTGGCAATATATCCTGCATATATAGAGAAACTAAGCCAAAGAATCGAACGACCGGTAAGGCCTCTGGAGATATCAGGAGATGAGGTGCTTATAGATACAAATTACTATGGAGAAGTAACAAAATCACTGGTGCATATTTTTAGAAACTGCGTGGATCATGGAATCGAAAATGAGGATGAGAGGCTGGAAAAAGGTAAGGAGCAGATGGGAACTATCCGCTGCATGGTAAAAGACCTTGCGGATAACTTCAGCATCACAATTTCTGATGACGGAAGAGGCATTGATGTACCGCTGCTTGAACAAAAGTGTCTTGAGCGAAATGTATGTTCGGAAGAAGAACTGCATAAAATGAACCATGACGAAAAGATGGACCTGATCTTCAAGCAGGGGCTTTCCACTAAGGACTCTGCCACATCCATATCAGGAAGAGGTGTAGGCATGCCAGCCGTTAAGGAAGCAGTGGAAAATGCCGGTGGAAATATTGAAGTTTACAGTGAAAAGGATGTATATACCAGCTTTATAATTACCCTGCCTAAAATAGAGGAAAAAACAGATAAAGCTGTAACTCCTTACGGCTTTATGATGGAACTGTTGAAGACAACCCGGAAATTTGTGGCAGAGCAGACGGGAATAACGCTAACCATGGAAGATATAAAGGAAGAAAATATTATATCCTTAAATAAAATTACTTCATTGATAAGCTTAAAAGGCAGCATTAATTCCATAGTGATGATAAGTGCCAACGACGCAATGGCTGGAAGACTGGTAGAGGGATTTTTAATAGAGAAAGTCAGTGATGTGGAAAAAGAGGCATATGCGGAGGATGTACTGGGAGAAATATGTAATAATATTTTAGGCAATACCTTCGGAGCATTTGAGGATGACTCTGATATTTTCCAGATAAGCGTACCTGCTATGATATCAAATAAAGGGGCTTATCTCAAATACACCAATTCGGATATTTTGACCTGCAGCCTGGAAGAGAATGAGTTTAAACTCAATATAAGTATACTATTGCTTCAGGATGAGACAACAGATAATCTAAGGGGGGTTTAACATGGCAAGGATCTTGATAGTAGATGATTCGATAGTTATGAGAAAGAATTTGGTTACAATATTTACAGAGGCAGGTCATGACGTCGTAGGACAGGCTGCCAACGGCAAGCAGGCCATAGCTCTTTATGATGAACTAAAGCCGGACATTGTAACAATGGATATTTCCATGCCTATTATGCGTGGGGTGGATGCAGTAAAGGAAATAATAAATATGGATCCTGAGGCAAAAATAATTATAATAAGTGCTCTGAACCAGAAACAGATGGTATTTGAGGCCCTAAACAACGGGGCAAAGCATTATGTTATAAAGCCTATTGTGCCCAATAAGGTGCTTGGTATTTTAAATGAGGTTTTAAGGGCCAAGGGTGAAGTGGAGTTGGATTCAAGTCCATCAGAGAAGGAGAAGAAGGTTGAAAGCTTCCTGCCGGGCTTCATCATCAAGAATTCCGAGGGGAAATTCCTTATTGTCTTTAATGAGAATCTGTCCGGTAAGGATTTAAGTACACTTGAAACCGCAGTGAACGGGTTGATTTTTATCAGTCCGTTGAAAGTTGTGTTTAATCTTGAAAAGTTGAAGAAGCCTCAGGAGAAGATAATGTTTGAGCTTATTAGGCTTGGGGATAAGATTAAAGCGGTTGGAGGAAGCCTTGAGGTAATAGCGGATAATCAGGAATTAGCCTTAAGGTTTAATTAGGAGGCGGTCCTATGGAAAGAACAATTCTTCTAGTGACAACAAGGGTAGAGACAGAAAGACGGGTGATGGACTGTATTCCTCTGAGCTGCAGTTTGATATGTGTTACCGCAGGAGAGCTGATGGTTAGGCTTTACGAGATGTCTCCTGAGGTGCTGCTTGTCGATTTGGACAATTTGAGTGAACAGACTCTAGACATGGTACATTCAACCGTATCACTTATGTATATTCCAATTATATATTTGTACAGTGAGGAACCGTTAGTAGTCCGGGAAGTGCTTAAGGGCGAAGTGATCTTGAAGATGGATAGGGTGAATTCGGAACTAAACAATTTATTAAAGCAGGCTGCGGGCTTTAAGAAGAAATATGATGAGATTTCTGAAAGCTATGACGCTATAGATATGTTAAGCGGAAATATAAAAGGACTTTTGGACAAAAACATGTCCAAAGAGTCCA
>JAUZPH010000700.1 GCA_030706065.1 Bacillota bacterium
GTTAAATTAGCTTGTGCGCTGGCCATGGCCGGGGGAACCTCTGTTGGAGGATGGAAAATTATAAAGACTATGGGAGTCAATATGGCAAAGCTTGCGCCGGTAAACGGATTTGCTGCCGAAACAGGAGCAGCTGCCGTAATATTTACAGCTACAATGCTTAAGGCTCCGGTTAGTACTACACATATTATTTCCGGGTCTATTATGGGTGTTGGAGCTTCAAAGAGGCTTTCGTCCGTGAGATGGTCTCTTGCTCAAAGTATTGTAGGGGCATGGGTATTAACCATACCTACCTGCTCAATATTGGCAGGACTTGCAATGTATCTGATAAAATTGGCATAATAAATGGGCTTATAGCCCTTTTTTTATTATATTCTTGAAAAATTGTGTGATAAACTATATACTATAAATAATTGCTAAAATTTCTGTGGAGAGGTTTCCACCGGGTTTTATATATTATCAAGGTTTTTAGTGAGGAACGGAGGTAAAGTGATGTCAAGTATTTATGACGTACTTTTGGAAAGAGGTTATATCAAGCAACTCACCCATGAGGATGAGATAAGAGAGTTATTGGAAAAGGAAAAAGTAACATTTTATATAGGCTTTGACCCCACGGCAGACAGTCTCCACGTAGGCCATTTTCTTCAACTGATGGTTATGGCCCATATGCAGAAGGCAGGACATACTCCCATAGCGTTAATTGGCGGCGGTACTGCCATGATTGGAGACCCCACCGGCAAGTCTGATATGAGAAAAATGATGACAAAGGAAGAAATTGAATATAACAGCAACTGCTTTAAGGGACAGATGGCAAGACTCATAGATTTCAGTGACAACAAGGCTATAATGGACAATAATGCAAACTGGCTTCTTGAACTTAATTATGTGAATTTCATAAGAGAGATAGGGGTTCATTTCTCGGTAAACAAAATGCTTTCTGCAGAATGCTTTAAGCAGAGATTGGAAAAAGGCCTATCCTTCCTTGAGTTTAACTATATGCTGATGCAGGGATATGATTTCCTGGAATTAAACAGAAGATACGGCTGTGTAATGCAGCTTGGTGGAGACGATCAGTGGTCCAACATACTCGCCGGAGTTGACCTGATTAGAAGAAAAGAGGGAAAACCGGCCTATGGCATGACCTTCACACTGCTTACAAACAGTGAAGGAAAGAAGATGGGAAAGACAGAAAAGGGTGCTGTATGGCTTGATAAGGAAAAAACAAGTCCTTATGAGTTCTATCAGTACTGGAGAAATGTAAGTGATTCCGATGTTGAAAAGTGCCTTGCACTTCTTACCTTCCTTCCCATGGATGAGGTAAGAAGGCTTGGAGCCCTGAAGGATTCAGAAATAAATGAAGCCAAGAAGGTTCTGGCCTACGAGGTTACAAAGCTTATACACGGGGAAGAAGATGCTCAAAAGGCAAAATCTGCTGCAGAAGCGCTGTTCAGTGGTGCCGGAGATATGAGCAATGTACCTACAGATACTATAGGAAGAGAGAATCTCAACAGGCCGCTGCTGGATATACTGGCTGAATTGAAGATTATACCTTCTAAAGGTGAGGGCAAGAGGCTAATTCAACAGAACGGCCTCAGCATAAATGACGAGAAGGTAACAGATATCGGCAGGCTTTTCAAGGAAGAAGATATTACAGAAGGCTTTGCTCTTATTAAGCGAGGAAAGAAAAGTTATAACAGAATAGTCGTTGAATAATAAAGAGCCTCAGGGCTCTTTATTTTTAA
>JAUZPH010000701.1 GCA_030706065.1 Bacillota bacterium
AGGATAAGGTGGGCACTGTATATATTCTCACTCCCCTTCAGTAAAAACAATAAATGCCGAGATGCCACTTGTTTATGCTATAATATGGATATAAGTCAAGGTTTTTATTTTATATTGGTGCATTTCCCCGGAAATAAGGTAATAGAAGGGAATATGCCGATATAGGGGGAGTGTTGACGTGAAAATCATAGATGATATTACAGAATTCATTTTTTTAGAGAATGGGCCGGAACCGGCTGACATCATTTTTATTCCCGGAGGCTCTTATGCCGAGATTGCCGAGAGGGCGGCGGAACTCTGGACTGCGGGCTACTCCAAATTAATCCTTCCATCAGGTAGATACAGTGTAAAAAGAGGTTACTTTCCCGGGCCATTATCAAAAACAGATAAGTATAATGCTAAATATACTACGGAGTGGGAATTTCTAAAGGGAGTGCTGGTACGGAACGGAGTGGATGAAACTGCAGTCTTAAAGGAGGAACAGGCGGAAAACACATATGAAAACGCCATATATTCAAAAAAGGTTACAGATGAATGTAATCTTAATATCAGGAAAGCAATCATCTGCTGCAAAGCCTTCCATGCAAGACGGTGCCTGATGTATTATCAACTGCTGTACCCTGAAACTGAAATTCTCATCTGTCCGGCAGATACCCAGGGGATTGGCAGAGAAAACTGGTACAAGTCAGAAAAGGGCATCGACAGGGTACTGGGGGAACTCATGAGGTGTGGAGGCCAGTTTGGGGAAATTTTTAAAGCGCTCCTTTAAAAAACTCATTTTAGTTACGTCATAGTTTAATGGACAATTGACAATGGACAGTTGACAATAAAGGATGCTTTTTCTCCGCAAGGCTGCGAAAAAGCTTAAAATACAATTATAGTGATTCAGCACAGCTGAATCATTTCCTTAATTGTCAATTTTCAAATGTCCATTGTCAATTATTGCTGCTTTGCAAAGTTCGCACACATGGTGAGCTACATACTTAAGTCGTTTATACGAAAGTACATTTATTGTTTATGGGAGTACAGTATGGGAGAGCCTAAGAACTTCACCGTCTCCACGGATTGTTATCGGATATGTTCCCGGAACTGAATCCAGCCCGACAAACCAGTTGAAGGTCGCATGTCCCCTGGAATCTCCTACCCGCCACTGGCTCACCGCAGTTGTTCTGTTTCCGATTCTGAAGGTGGAACTCAGGGTATACTTGACACCGGGCCTTCCCTGAATAGTTATCAGTCCGGCATCACCAGGCCTTAAAGTAGTTATAGCCCGTATGACGGTTATTCCTCCCTCCATGGAGGCTGATACAAGAAGTTTATCGTCCTTCGGCATTTCATCTGCAGCTGCTGGTATGCATCTGCCGGAAAGCTGGAAAAGCGATATGAACAAAATAAAACTGCATAAAAGTTTTTTTATCATAAAATCACCTCGTATAAATAGATGGATATACTTATAATTTCCAAAATAATTATAAGTATATCCATACTCAGCAAAAAAATCTGCATAAATCAAAAGAGATCCGGCAAAACTGCCGAATCTCTTCCTTATAATTTCATTATATGAAGCACCGGATCAAACCTTTTCTTTAACTGATTTCTGAACCGGCGGCGCTTCTTTTGTATATGATTCAAATACCTTCTGCTCCGTAGGCTTTCTTCTCTCATTACTCATGGCTATGGTCTTCTTTGGACAGGAGTTCACGCATTCACCGCAGATTATGCAGCGGTAAGC
>JAUZPH010000702.1 GCA_030706065.1 Bacillota bacterium
ATTTTATGAGGGTAACCTTTAAATATTTGTCCAAATGGATAGTATTGACAAAGGGAAAAATGATATTGCGTTGAATATATATATTTGGCAGCTTTTGAAGGCATGCCTCTGTAATTGATTGTATGAAACAAGTTATAGATGTGGGAGTTAAGCTTCGTTATTAAAACCCTTTTTAGCTGCGGAAATTTATATCTTAATCTATCGCCAGGGACGTAAAATTTCTTCTAAATTAAAATCTAATTTGTTGAAATTTTACATCCGGAAAAATCGTCTTCTTCGATATTTTCTCAGGTGAATACTAAAGGCTTAAATTTCCGCAGCTATAGTAACAGCCCAATACTTTACTCTAGATGAGAGGTGTAGTAGTTATGAGCAGGATAAAGAAGTTCGTAACAATAAGTGAATTAAGGCCGGGGATGATTCTGGCGGAGGATGTTGTTTGGGAAGGTACAGTCCTGGTCGGGTCCGGTGTAGTGGTTTCAGATATTGTTATTGATAGACTCCGGGAGCGAATGCTGTTTGGAAGAGTTGCTGTTTTCTCTGAGGAGGAAGTTCAATCTCAAATTGTTAATGCCGACAAAGAGAAGACTATAGAGGATGTAGAAGTAGTCTTCACTGAATTCTCAGTAGATATTGAGAGAATCTTTAATAATGTCTTCTATGACGGTATCAGTGATATAGAGGAAGTGCGGAATTTCGCAAAAAAGGTTCAGGACCAGCTTAACTCTGTCAGAGCTGTTATAAAAAACATAGTATTGTATGGCAGCGGCACGGACTCCATCTACAGACACTCAGTAAATGTAGCAGCCTTGAGTTACATGCTGGGCAAATGGGTGGGCTTTGATGACCGAAAGGCTAATTTATTAACCTATGCCGGTATTTTGCACGATTTCGGTAAAACCAAACTAGACAGGACTATTTTGGACAAGCCTTCCAAGCTTACCCCAAAAGAGCTTGAACATATTAAAAGTCACCCAGTACTTGGTTATAACTTTGTAAAGAAGATACCTAATCTAGATAGTTCTGTAAGTTTTGGAGTGCTTATGCATCATGAGAGGCTCGATGGTACAGGATATCCCTTAAAGATGAAAGCTGAAAAGATTCATGATTTCGGCAGAATCGTTGCCATAGCAGATATTTTTGATGCCATAAATTCCAATAGGTTCCACAAGAAGAGTAAAGGGCCCTTCGAGGCTCTTGAAATTATCCAAAAAGAAAGTCTTGGAAGGTTGGATTATCAGTACAGTAAGATTTTTTTAGAGCATATAGTGAACTACTATATGGGCGAGCAGGTAAGATTGAATACTGACAAGATTTGTAGAATAGTACAGGTTAACCTAACCGACTTGTCCCGTCCCCTTCTATTTGACGGTGCTGATTTTATAGATTTAAAGTATGAAAAGGATCTTATTGTTGAAGAACTGGTATTATAGTGAAATGAACCAGTTAATACGGGAAGTTTTTAATGGGAGGCGGTAAAAAAGTTTTGCGGCGTCCCTTCTTATTTTTTTGCGTTTAAAAATATATTATTACCGAATTTTTATGACTTTCACAAATCCATAAACCTATCCATATATTAAACTATGAGGAGGAGTGGTTTGTATGCCAGATAAACAGAAGACATTTATGACAGCAGACGAACTTAATATCCTGACAGCAATTGTAGCAAGTACCATAGCAAGGAGGGTTACACCGGAGCAGGCTACTGTGGTCGGAGCTTTTCTGGC
>JAUZPH010000703.1 GCA_030706065.1 Bacillota bacterium
AAAATCAAAGAGTTTTTGACGGAGCTGGAAGCAATAAATTTGAAAATTCAAAAGCTTGAAAGCTACAACGAAAAACCTGAACTATTTATAAAACTTGAGGCTCTGGCCAATAATATTATGGATGCCGA
The DNA here is from genome assembly GCA_030706065.1 of Bacillota bacterium. GTDB lineage: Bacteria > Bacillota > Clostridia > Clostridiales > Clostridiaceae > JAEZDX01. Next base: position 129 of record JAUZPH010000703.1, read on the forward strand.
GAAACATCACAAGCGCGAAGAAGATGTCTTATTCCCGGAGCTGGAAAAGAGAAATATAACAGGCCCAACAAGAATCATGAGAATGGAACATGATGACCTGAGAAAAAGAAAGAAGCTGCTGAAGGAAACGGCACATGTGGCAGTCATAATGGACTTTGATGAATGCAAGAAAAGAATCGACGAATTAGCCAAGTATATCGTTTTTAATCTCAGGGATCATATTTACAAGGAAAACTATATACTTTATCCTACGGCTATTGATGCCCTAAAGGATAAGGACTTATGGGCTGAAATGAAAACCAAGAGTGATGAAATAGGCTACTGCCCCTTCACTCCAGGCAAATAAGAAACAACACAAGAGTATAAAGGAAAGGATGATAAAAATGACAGAATTTGCAGCAAAGGTAGATGCAAGAATATATGAACCGAGAGTAAAACACGCTGTAATATTTGAAACCTTCGATAAACTGAACCCGGGAGAGGTAATGGAACTTACCAATGACCATGATCCAAGGCCGCTGCATTATCAATTTCTGGCAGAACTGGAGGGCAAGTTTGACTGGCAGTACCTTGAAGAAGGGCCGGAAGTCTGGAGAGTTGCCATAGCAAAGAAATAATAAACAGACGTTAAGACGCCGTGAGGTTATATATCCCCGGTGTCTTTTATAAATAAGTATATACCTTTCATGATACTGAAAGCACAAATAAAAAAACCAGGTTCTCCTGGTTTTTTAACTTCTATCCTCGAGCTTTCAAGGCTATTATTTTGTCTTCAGCGTCCGGCGGTTAATTGGCTGCATTGATATTATCGTACACCCTGTACCTAACTCATTACGCTGTATCCCCTATTTATAAATTCTTCCTTGATCTTCTCTAGTGGAATTCCCTTCATCTCCGCACCTTTCGGAATGGTCATGAATCTCCCGGCAGTCTTGAGCACCGCCGGACTTGATATTTGTTCAAATCCCAGGGCCTTCATTATATCTATAATCTTAGGATCCTCTTTACATAAATCATAAATAGACCTGGACAATTCTATTATCTTACTCACATGTATCACCTTCGTTTCATTAATTATCTTATAGAAATACTAATAGATGCGGAAATTTAAACCTTTAGTATTCGCCTGAGAAAATATCGAATCTTCAACGATTTTTCCGGATGTAAAATTTCAACAGATTAACTATTAGTATTTTGAAGAAATTTTACATCCCTGGCGATAGATTAAAATATAAATTTCCACAGCTATATTTGGTGAAGAGGTTCTCAACATTCTAAGTATTTGCTACCTTGGTTAAATGATACATCTTAAATGAAGCCGATACTGTGATTCAAATCACATCTCTCCGGATAGTCAGAACTTTTTCAAATAACATTATTATGCTTTCTATTATTTAATCTTATGTGATCGGATATGAATCCAATAACTTCAGAATTTGTCGGCCTCTCCTTAAGAGTTATCAGCGCATGTCCAAAAATATCTTCCAAAGCTTCCGCATGCCCTCTGCTCCAGACAACCTCTATCGCATGCCTTATTGCCCTCTCCACTCTGCTTGCAGTGGTATGATATTTCTCTGCTATAGAGGGGTATACCTT
>JAUZPH010000704.1 GCA_030706065.1 Bacillota bacterium
GGCAGCTTCCTCGGACGCCCACTTCACAGCTGAAGCATGAAAGATGAGGGAAATAATAAGAGACAATATACTAATCACTGTATGAATCAATAGAGACTTAATATTATTTTTAATCATTCTTATCACTCCTGGGTTTGTAACATTAGTAGGCACAAAATTCTAACATTATGACCTACCTCTATTGTATAGAATCTGGGTAATTATGTATATATGTAAGCTGTTAAATTTGGTATAATCCTCTCGTTCCACTCGTTTTAAAATATGTCGCCCTGGTCACCGATGAACAGTCAATAAGAAGGGGAGTAATATAATTATTCTGCATCAGCACCTTCAAGCCTTGGACATGCTGTTTGATGAGGTCAATATATTTATTAAAGCCAGGCTAGGGCTCTGTTCCCAAATGGTGATAGACAAAGACATCCCTATGCTTGTCCTAGTGGGCATATACCACTACTTTGGAACATAGCTATAGTCAGCCTTATAAATATATTTACCTTCTCCATATCTTTTCTTAAGTATGTGAGCAAAAAGGCACTGGTGGCATTCATTCTAAATGCATATAAGTATGCGGTAGAGCATTATTTTGCAGAATAGATTACCGGACAGGCCTCAGATGTATAAAAAACCCTCTATCAGATGAATATCGCCTGATAGAGAGTTTTTGTTTTTATAACCGGATTATTTCCCTGATTTTTGTTATTCCCATTTCCCAAACTTTCTTGTTGGGAGTTCTAAGATTGATCAACCCATTTATCTTTTGCCTTTATTACATCCTTTTCGGTTAGATTTGTTTTTTCTACAATCTTTCCCATCCCGATGCCCTTATCGATCATTTCCTTTGCGTGTTCCATGGCTTTTTCATGATCACCTTTTCTCATTTCCCTGCTTTCATCCATAAGAGTTACCTCCCTTTTCATAGAAATTCCTAAAATTTAGTTTTACCAGATGCAGCTTTTTTATTCCAAGGGCGCTTCCTGAGTGTAAATTGTTCCATGGCAAATGCTACATTTTTACTCTGGAAAAGATACAGTACCTTTGTTAGAATAATAGACAGGCTATAAACTTTTGAGAAAAAGGAGACATAAGATGAGTGAAAAAACAAGAAGAATTATAATGACGGTATTTGGTGTACTAATTGCAGGCTTCAGTGTTGGGATGTTCAATTTCTCAGCTTTCGGGATGGACCCTTTCCAGGTACTTGCCCACGGTATCTGGATGCATCTGCCGATAGGTTATGGAACTTTCTATATGATATTAAACTTAATAATGCTGATTGCTGTCTTCATTATTGACCGCCACAAAATCGGACTGGGTACTGCCATCAACATTTTTTTGTTGGGATATGTCGTACAGTTTTCCTCCTGGCTATTTGATACATGGATTCCAAATCCAACATTAGGGATTAAGATAGTATTTATAGTTATAGCGATTATTATCATTTGCTTTGGCTCTTCCCTGTATTTTATCGGCGATTTGGGAGTGTCCACCTATGATGCAGTTGCTCTTATTTTATCGGAAAAGAAAGTTGCTCGTTTCAAATACTGCAGGATTGCCTCTGATTTCATATGTACAATAACCGGTTATTTACTGGGTGCCACCGTTGGTATAGGAACGGTTATTACTGCTTTCTTTATGGGCCCGATTATTGAGTTTTTCAATCAGAAGGTATCTATTCCATTAAGGTATGGGAAAGGTAAAGGACAGCACGGTTCTGTTCAAAGATA
>JAUZPH010000705.1 GCA_030706065.1 Bacillota bacterium
AAAAGGCAGTCCTGCGACTGCCAGCAAAAGTTTATATACCAAAGCTTATAACTAATCTATCTTTTTAGGACGAAATCCCTTTTCACCTTGATCTCTGCCTTTATTTTTGTACTGTGAAGCTTCCTTCCGGGGATTTCCTGTATCCACGATTTTACCTTTAAATACATCTTTTTTCTCAATCTGTATTTTATAGGCCCGTGCAATTTTATTAATCTGCTCTTCTTCTCTTTCCGTTACAATTGATAATGCCGTTCCACTGCTGCCAGCCCTGCCCGTTCTACCCGCCCTGTGCAGGTAGTCCTTTGGATTTTCAGGCACTTCAAGATTAAATATATGTGTAACGCCTTTTATATCCAGACCCCGGGCTGCAAGGTCGGAAGCTACCAGAAGTTGAACCCTTCCCTCTCTAAAAGCCTCCAAAGCCTTCTTTCTTTCTTCTTTCTCATGAGTTCCATGTATTCCTTCTGCCTTCAATTTATGATATTTCAGCTTTTCTGTTGTAACAAGTATGTCATCGCTGTTGTTGATAAAAACAATTGCCTTTTCCGGATTCACTGCATGGATGAGCTTCCTGAGCATCTCAAATTTATCCCGCCTGTCGCAGACGAAATAATAATTTGTTATATCCGGATTTACCGTATCCTTATCCTCTACCTTGACTATTTCCGGTTCTTTCATAATTTCTCTGGCTGTTTCTACAGTCTTTTGCGAAATGGTAGCAGAGAAAATCATAAGCTGCCTTTCCCTCAGCGTTGTCTTTATAACAGCTTTGACAATGTCAATATTATCTTTATCCAATAACCTGTCAGCCTCATCAATTACTATGGTTTTAATAGTATGACCAGACAGCTTTTTCTTGTTGATAAGTTCAAGGATTCTGCCTGTAGAACCAACCACTATCTGCGGCTTTTCCTTCAACCTCTCTATCTGTCTTGTGATATTGGCTTCTCCTATTATGGCAGCAGCAGCAACTGCCTTTCCGGAATCAGCTGCAAGCCTCTCAATCTCCTTATGTATTTGAACAACAAGCTCATAGGTAGGCGCAAGTATCAGTGCCTGCAGTTCCCTCTTCTCAATATCCACCCACTCGAAAATCGGCAGGACATAGGCCAGTGTCTTTCCTGTTCCGGTTTTGGATTGGCCGATTATATCCTTCCTCTGCAGTGCCAATGGTATAACCCTTTCCTGAATCTCCATCGGTTCTGTTATGCCCTGTTTTTTTAAGCCATCGATAAGTGCGGGACCTAGTCCAAGCACCTCAAATGAATTACTCATATGTTCCAATCTCCTATCAAAATATATTATACCTATGATTTATATTATCTCATCATTTTACAATAATATCGGCTAATAAGAAAGGGTTATTTTGGCAGCATCTCTGTCTGCCGAAAAAATTCACATCAGATGTATAGCTTTTATAAATAAAACCATACTCATTAGTGAAAATATATACGGGGGTGAAAGTATATGGACAAAGTTAAGGCCTTGATAGTAACGGATTTAAAGAAAGGGAAGGCTGAGGATTATACTTCGAGACAGATCGACATACTTCAGGAGGTTACAGCTATTGATGAGGATATTGTAATGGACCACTACGGCAGTACCTTTGCAGTAGACATAGCGCAGGTCCTGGATGATAAAATTATTGAGGAAGCCGTAAATGCCGGTGCGGAAGAGGTCCAAATGTATAGAACCGCCTTCAG
>JAUZPH010000706.1 GCA_030706065.1 Bacillota bacterium
ATTTTATGTTTTAAAGACTACGTTTTAAATATAGTTTTTATTCTGAATCTTGTATGATATACTAATTAGTGGTTGTAAAGATATAGATATGTTATATAATATTAGAGAAATATATTAGACAAGTATTAGCTATTAAATGAGATGAGTAGGTGAGTTAATAAATTGGAAAATGCGTTTGATAAAATGGAATATAAAGCTTTAAATCAAAATAACAAGGAAGCAGAGCCTGCAGAAGGTTTAGATAATGTTGTTAAATACCAGGTCCAGGAAATTAAGATGGAAAGCGAGCTGTTTATGAGATGCCCTGAATGTGGAGAACTGCTCGTAAAAGCTGAATTGAAAAAAGAACTTAATGTATGCTTTAACTGTGGTCACCATATGAGGATAAACAGCAGTCAAAGGATTGAAATAATATTTGATCCCGGCTCCATCGAATACATGGACCAGAATATGAAAAGTGTGAACCCCATTGATTACCCCAGGTATTCCGAAAAAACAGAGGAACTGGCAAAGGAACTTAAAATAAATGAGGCTGTCATTACAGGTATCGGAAGCATAAATGGCAATAAAGTATGTTTTGGGGTCATGGATTCAAGATTCATCATGGGATCCATGGGCAGTGTTGTTGGAGAAAAACTTACAAGAATACTTGAAAAGGCATTGTACTTGAAGCTGCCGGCAATTATATTTACAGTATCCGGCGGAGCCAGAATGCAGGAAGGAATTCTTTCATTATCGCAGATGGCGAAAGTATCTGCAGCAATTAAAAGGCACAGCAATGCAGGGCTCCTGTACATAACTGTAATTACGGATCCTACTACCGGAGGCGTAACTGCGAGCTTTGCCTCCCTTGGTGATGTAATTATAGCTGAACCAAAGGCAACCATCGGCTTTGCAGGCAAAAGGGTAATAGAACAGACCATCAGGCAGAAGCTGCCAGCTGATTTTCAAAGCTCCGAATTCATGCTGAAGCACGGTTTTGTAGATGCCATTGTTCACCGAAGGGATATGAAGGCTGTTCTTGCTCATTTACTCCAGATTCATGGGATGTCAAGCAAGGATAACTTGGAGAGGCTATCCGTTGATGCTCAGGCAGGGGAAAATGATGGACAGGATTTATGTCTCGAAAAACGTGATCCATGGGAAATAGTACAACTGGCACGAACTAAAAACAGGCCAAATTACAAGGATTATATAGAGGGAATGATTGATGGCTTCGTGGAAATGCATGGGGACAGAAATTATAGGGACGATAAATCCATTGTTGGAGGAGTCGGATGCCTGAAGGGTATTCCCGTAACGGTAATAAGCATTGCAAAGGGAAAGAGCCTGGAAGAGAATATGAAGAGAAATTTCGGGAGTCCTTATCCGGAGGGGTATAGAAAGGCTTTAAGGCTTATGAAGCAGGCAGAAAAATTCAAAAGACCGATAATATGCCTCATTGATACTGCAGGTGCCTATTGCGGAGTAGGAGCGGAGGAAAGAGGTCAGGGTGAAGCTATAGCCAGGAACCTCCTTGAAATGTCCGATTTGAAAACCCCCGTTATTTCTGTTGTCATTGGTGAAGGGGGCAGTGGAGGAGCTTTGGCTCTTGGCGTTGCAGATAAGGTTTTTATGCTTGAAAATTCCATATACTCTGTTATTTCACCAGAAGGATGTGCTTCCATATTAATGAAGGATTCATCAAAAGCCGATGAAG
>JAUZPH010000707.1 GCA_030706065.1 Bacillota bacterium
AAAACCTCTATCTCCTCCGGCATAACTGTACCCCACCTGCTGTTGTACGCCTCTTTCAAAACCGGTATATCCAATGGGTTCTCATATCCTACCAGCCTCGAAGCAACAGAATCTACTGCGGTCAGGCTCTCTCCCATAATCAGCGTATTCATGTTATATGGTGTCCCATTCTTAGGTCCGTTTCCCTGCATTGCCACAATGCCGTCCATGATTGCAAAACTTGTACCTACCAAGGTGTTCAAATCCAGCAGCATCTTGCAGAAATTATCCGCCTGAGGCATCCTTGTATGCCATCTTGCCTTTTGAATACCGGGAACACAGCCGAACTGATTCTTTACAGCACCGGTCACAAAAGCCATGGCATGGGTTTTAAGCTTTGGAAGGGTAATGACCACATCTGCTTCATAAGGTGCCCTTGCCACATCCCATGACTTGCAGAGCAATGACTTCTCCAGCTTGACGTGCAAGGAATCCGTAAATCCATCAAATTTCACTCCATACCTTTCGGCAACTTCCATAAGCCCGGACTTTTCTGCCGCTTTTCTGGAATCCCCGAACCCCGGAGAATCTCCAAAGGATATATCCGAACTGTAATCTTTTATAATCCTTATGACTGCTTCAAACACATTATAGTTTGTTACTACCGGTGAGCCTTTGCCTTCCACACTCAGCATATTGGGCTTTAGAAGCACCTTTGAATTATGAGGAATAAGCTTTCTCAGGTATTCTTCCCCGCCAAGCAGTGCAAAGCCCTCTCTTAACCTATTTTCTATTAAATCCACATCATAGCTTCCGCATCTAAGTAGTGCTATTTTCTCCATGCTTTTCCTCCGTAATATAGTTTATCCTTATCCTGACAGATGACTGCCTTTTTGCCTTTAAGTTACTGCTTATAAATGTTTAATTAATCTATAATAAATTCTTAGTCACAGGCTAAAAAGCCTTTTTCCTTCAGCTCTTCCAATATATTATCGATAACTTCCTCACTTTCGGCCTCGATGGTGTGTATATGGATCCCACCGGTGAGCCCTGACAAAGGCTGAGCTTTTTCCTTTTTAAACTTATCCATAAAGCTTTGAACATCCTTCATAGTCTTAACCATCAGCATCCCTTTTATCTCGCCATACAAGGGGTGTTCAACTATAACATCTTCAATAGTGGCCCCATATTTCACTATGGCCTCCAATTCTTCTCTTATATCCTCACTCTTATGGCATACGGCAATCGTTCTTTTTATCTTATGGACATGTCTTGACGGTATTATATAGCCTTCAGGAGTAGCTATTATATCCTTTCCCTCGGCCCTGAGTATCGCAATGTCCTTTACTATTACCTGCCTTGTAACACCCATTTCCGCGGCCAGAATGTGTCCCTTTTGAGGTTCGCCCCCCTTAATAAGCTTATTCAATATGCATTCTCTTCTATCCTTAGAATTCATATTTTCACCACCATTTTTATTTTAATTCATACTGTCTGCCTTTCTCAGAATATCTAATTCCATATCTCCTATTATACCATTATCATGATGATTTCTCACCATAAACAAAAATTTGTCATCATATCTGTTGAGCTTTGTTAGTATATTAAAACCTATTTCACCGTGATTATAATAGACATCTATTTTTTTAATATTGGTGAACCTTTTGATACGCCTCCCGGTAATTTTATTTAGAATCACCAGTACGGA
>JAUZPH010000708.1 GCA_030706065.1 Bacillota bacterium
CCTGCTGCTAAATGCTGTTTGATATATTTCGATGGAATGGTAAATAATAAGTTATTAAATGAAAATATCATTGAGCCCATTTTAAACAACAACCTTGCTGAAGGATTGTGTGTTGAAAACCTTCTTGAGGAACTCCAGTACAAAATAATATCAGCTAATAATATTAATGCGGTTAATGATGTTAACTCAATTGTAAATTCAGTTATATATGGCGATACAATTTTTCTGCTTGAAGGGTTTGAAAAAGTATTAATTATAGATTCTAAGGGCTGGCAAACAAGAGCTATAACCGAACCGGAATCCTCAAAGGTTGTCCGCGGCCCGAGAGAAGGCTTTACTGAGTCATTATTAACCAATGTATCATTGATAAGAAGGATAATTAATAATCCACATATGAAATTCAAATATAAAGAGATTGGGAAGAGAACACGCACAAAGACCTGTATATGTTTTATAGAGGATTTGGCACTTGGTGAAATATTAACAGAGTTGGAAAGACGTCTGGATGAAATAGATATTGATGCGGTTTTAGATTCAGGATATGTTCAGGAGCTTATTAGAGATGCACCTTTTTCTCCTTTTGAGACTGTAGGCTATAGTGAAAGACCGGATACTGTTGCATCAAAGCTCCTGGAGGGAAGAATAGCCCTCATTGTAGATGGCAGCCCAATGGTATTAACAGTACCTTTTATCATGATAGAGTCCGCACAATCAAGTGAAGATTATTATAATAATTTTATATTCGGTTCTTTTAACAGGCTGTTGAGAACCACTGCAACACTGCTGTCAATAAGTCTTCCGGCTTTATATATAGCCGTTGTCAATTATCATCAGGAAATGCTGCCAACACCACTATTACTAAGTATATCTTCCTCGAAGCAGGGAGTTCCATTTCCATCAGTTGTATCAATGTTAATCATGCTTCTTATTTTCGATATATTAAGGGAAGCGAGCACAAGGATGCCATCCTCCATTGGCCAGGCGGTGAATATAGTAGGTGCACTGGTATTGGGGCAGGCAGCAGTTGAGGCAAAATTGGTTACTGCACATGTTGTAATTTTGACAGCCTTGGGCGGTATGCTTGCTCTATTGAATATCACAATGCTGGGAGCCATTATTGTCTTACGTGCTTATCTGATAATAAGTGCAGCAATAATGGGAGTATACGGATTTCTATTTGGTTTCATTATCATATTACTGCATCTTATGAATTTACGATCCTTTGGAATTCCCTATATGATGAATATTACCAGTATAGAGAATCATAATTTTCAGGATTCTTGGATTCGTGCACCTTGGTGGACAATGACTCTTAGACCTAAAATTATAGGTGCAAGGAATCTGGTAAGACAGTCAGGCAAAAAAAACAGAAGGAAGTAAGAAATATGAAGAGCTTAAAACTTATGCTCCTATCCCTACTGGTATTTCTGAATTTGATATCTATGACAGCTTGCTGGAATTACAGGGAGATTGACAAACTGGCAATAGTGACAGGAGTTGCCATTGATAAAGGTGATGATCAAAAGTTCAAATTGACTGTGGAAGTTATAGATTTTACAGGGGAAAAAAATACTAAAGCAGTATCCAGAACTATGACCATGGAAGGAAAGACAATCTTTGATGCAGCAAGGAATGCGATTTCAATATCCGGAAAAAGATTATACTGGAGTCATATGAAGAC
>JAUZPH010000709.1 GCA_030706065.1 Bacillota bacterium
CCTGGTTCTCCAGATTGGTGAGCTGTCCTCCATAATCCCGAGATATATTGAAGCCTGTTACCCGGCAGCGGTGGACGGAACGCTGCTGCAGAATACAAAATTAGAGATTGAGGTACTGCCTGGCAATGGCATATGTAAAAAGTGCAATAAGGTTTTTAATCTCGTTGAGAATAACAGAAAATGCCCAAAGTGCGAAAGCGGGGACTGGGAAGTTCTATGTGGCAAAGAGTTTATGATCAAGGAAATCGTGGCGTGCTGAGATGAAAGACTTCATTTGGAGACACAAAATAGTAAATGCTCTGAAATCAGATAGTTTCAGAGGGGGATGCTGCAGAAAAAGTAGATTATAAATACACATTTTCTGCAGCATCTTTCTACTTGTATGGATTTATATTAAGCAGCTCTCCCAGATCCACAATCTTGAATTTCTTTTTATTTAATTCATTAATGATGATCTGCAGGACATCCAAAACAGCCCTCTGACCCACACCGCTGTGCATCAAGACAATATCTCCGGGCCGGGCATTGTTCACTACATTATCCACTATATTTTTTCTATCTATACCATTTAGCCAATCCATGGAGTCTATAGACCAAATAACAGCCTTATTATTTGTTGTGTTGACTGCTGCCAGGGCCTTTTCATCCAAATCGCCATAGGGAGGCCTCAGAAGGGCGGGTTTTCTGCCGATAATAGCCTGAATTCTGTTTTCTGTACGTATAACTTCATCTTTTATACTCTGAGAATTTATTTTAGTGAAGAACGGATGATCCCAGCTGTGGTTCAATATCAAATGTCCATCAGCATATGCAGTTTTCACCACACCGGGAAAGTAATTTATCTGAGTGCCCACAAAAAAGAAGCTGCCTTTTATATTATTCTTATTTAGAATGCCGAGTACTGCAGGTGTTACGGATGAGTCAGGGCCGTCATCGAAGGTCAGACTAATTTTTTTCTCAGCTGCTGGTCCGTTTATAAATACTTCCTCAGAATGATTCTTCGCAAATTGAACAATATACTTTCTCCATTTAATTATATCAAGCATTTGAGCCGCACTTATTTTGCTTGTACTGCCCAGAATTTCATAAGTTGCATATCGCATCATAGAGCCTCCAACCTTTAATCCTATATCTAAATAATATGAAGAAGAAGCTATCTTGGATACAGGTCATAAGCTCACTATTATCTGCTGACTACCTGTAAATAATAAAATGGGGAAATATGTAATAGTTAATGTTACCGGAGCATGTTATAATGAGTATATTTAACACTTTACTCTAAGGAGGACAAGATGTTTATAAGTAAGGTTACCATTAACAATCCCCTTGGGAATCATGTACGGTTTGCGGCGGAAATAGTCAATAAGGCAGAGGCACTTAAGGAAAAGTATGGCGTCAGCTTATTTATAGGAAATGCTGCAGTATCCGTACCTGTTCCCATAAGCATGATTGACTTGTTATCCCTGAATATAGAAAAGGATGATATAGTAGAGGTTTCCTGCATGGAAGACAGTGAGGAAGAAAAGAATGCGGTTATGGAGCTCTGTTATTTTATCAGCAAACTTATGCCGGATAAAATAACAACCATGGATAAACTTGATGATATCATGGAGCAGAGTAATATAGCCAGTGAACAGATACATTCCGATTTGGCGGCGGTTAAGGAATTAAACTATAA
>JAUZPH010000071.1 GCA_030706065.1 Bacillota bacterium
CTCTGCAAACCACACATACTTTGCCTGTTCTTGATTATGTACGGGAACCATCTTTTTCGTCCAGAAATCCAATACTTCTGTTTTTACTTTTGGATCAACCAGCTCTTCATAACCGCTGACTTCATAAAAAGACATACCGTTCAGATAAACTTCTCCCAAATGCTTTGTCTCTTCGATTGTAACGAGCCAATCCCCAAACACTTTCAAGGCATATGGATTATAGTCGCCAAAAAAAGTATTGGGAAGTACGACTTTCCATACATTGCCTTCAACCTTCTGCCAGTCTTGAATGTGCTCCGAGCCTTTGATGACAACCTTTTCACCTTCCACAGCCTGATAAACCACCCGTCTTTTATCGCTTAAGCCCTTAAACCTGGGTTTTACCCATTCACGGTATACTCCTTCATGGACTGTAACGGTATCTCCAGCCATGGCAACAGAAGAGGCTTTGTTTATTGTCAAAAACGGAGCCTGCCGTGTTCCCTGATTTTCATCGGAACCGGTTTTTGCTACATGATATTCCATAGTTTTCATCCTCCTTTGAATTCAATATAATCTAATTATAAGAGATGGCCATTGTCAGTGCTATTCATAATGTAGTATACTTTAAGACAATATTAGTGTTTTATAAGGAGAAGGACCATGGTACTTTTTGAAAAGCATGGAATGGATGAAGAGGAATTCTTTAGGTTTTTTCCATTGAAGAATTATAATTTTCCCCTTCATTTCCATCGGGCATATGAACTAATCTATGTAAGTGACGGACAGATTTTTGTATCCATTGATCAAAAAGAATATGTGCTTACGAAAAATGATTTGGTTTTTATCTTTAATAATCAAATGCATGAATTTAAGACCCTTGGTTACTCCGATATAACGGTAATTCTTTTCTCGCCAGAACTCATTGGCGATTTTTTCATAAATTATAAAGGATTTATACCAGAGGACAATGTACTGCATGTTGACCGGGAGATTGATTTCAAGAAACTGAACTCGATATACAGTCAGAAAAGTTTTCTATATGCTGTCTGCGCAGATCTCGTAAATCAGACATCCCTTACTCCCATTGGGCAGTCCCCACAAACAAAGGTGCTCTATAAAATTCTGTTCTATGTAGAGAAAAATTATTCTGCCGACTGCACCTTAAAAGATGTTGCAAAGCATCTCCAGTATGATTACCCTTACTTATCAAAACTGTTTGTCCAGGTTATGAACATGACCTTCACCGATTACTTAAATCACTACCGGATTTCACAGGCTTGCTATCTGCTGAAAAATATTCATCAGTCCATTGGTGAAGTTGCTGTGAACTGCGGCTATAATAACTTAAGGACCTTTCACCGTAATTTCAGAAAAATAACCGGCCAGTCGCCTAAAGAATATAGGATAATAAATTAAAAGAGAAGGTACCTGTCGGTAAAATTGTTTTTGTTACATTTATTATAAAATATTTTCGTATTTTATAGCATAAATCTTTAGATATGTAATACTTTCAATTAAAAGAGTATCTTAAAGAAAAATACACAGATGAAAAACATCAGAAGAGGAGCAGTATATGAAGTTTAGATTTAAAGATTCTAATAGGGCAATGGAAATAGTAAAAAGAATGACTGTAAGAGAGTTGATAAATCAATGTATTTGTCCCTTTCATTTTCCTGAAAACAACCTGGATAATGTGGATGAATATGGCGGGTTATTTGTTTTCGGAGGGAAAGAAATCCGTCTAAAGGAAGTAATAAGCAGGTATAAGGCAAAATGTACGGTTAAACCCTTTATAGTCAGCGATTTTGAGAATGGTGCCGGTGGAATGATAGATGGTGCCACCAGATTCTCAAGCATGATGGGCTGCAGTGAAACTGATTCAGCTGAGCTCGCCTATGAGATGGGAAGGATAGGCGGAGGGGAAGGTATTAGTGCCGGCTTTAACTGGACCTTTGGACCGGTAGTGGATCTATATCATAATCCCAATAGCCCTATGGTCAGTACAAGAAGTGCGGGCAGTACTCCTGATCAGGTTATTAAAATCGCCGGAGCCTATATGAAAGGGGTTCAAGCTGCCGGCATGATGGCTACCCTAAAACACTTTCCGGGAGATGGTAGAGATGTCTATGATCAACATCTTACAACACCAGTTAACAATTCCTCTAAAGAAGAATGGAATCAAAGAGAAGGTAGAATTTACAGAGAATTGATAGAAGAAGGGGTTATGGCCATTATGCCCGGACATATTGCACTGCCCTGTTATGACAGCAGGGAAGAGAAAACCGGGTTGTATCCACCGGCTACCTTATCCGGGAGATTAATGACAGATTTATTAAGAGGAGAGCTTGGCTTTGAAGGAGTCATAGTATCAGATGCTGTTAATATGGGAGGGATAGTAAACTTTAAAAATTATTATGAAGCCTGTGCTCTATTTTGGGAAGCCGGCGGTGATATGCTGCTGTTTCCTGATGTAAACAAGTTCCATGAAAGAATTCTGCCTTATCTGGAAAACGGAACCTTGAGGGAAGAAACATTGAGAAACCGGGCATATAGAATATTATGTGTAAAAGATATGCTGGGAATTTTGGATGATATTAATGGAGAAGTATCGATAGATAGAGAAAGAAATGAAAGAGTCAGCAGGGAAATAGTAGACAGAGGTGTTAAATTAGTAAGAGACAGAGAGGGGCTAATTCCATTCAATATAAATAAGGATACAAGAATCCTGCACGTGGTTATAATTAATAACCATGAAAGCTATAAGAATTATATAGATAGGCTGAACGAAGAACTGGCAGGACATGCTGAAAGTGTAGAAACTTTTGTTGATGCAGGCCCTGATAAACTGTTTAATGAAATAATTGAAGGCAGGTTTGATTTGGTTATATGCTCCTTGGGCGGAAAGCCGGAATACGGCGTCAACTCATGTGACATATATGGTCCGATGGTAAGAAATATGATGGGAGGATGGATGAAGCTCGGTACCCCGGTTATATTTGTTGCATGTGAGGACCCATATGCGTATAAAAGATATGAGGCAGCGGCTGATACTATAATAAACTTGTATGGGCTCACAGCTTATACCCCGGAAAGGCTGATAGACGGAATTATCGGAAAGAATCCGTTTAATAAGGGAATATACACTCATAAATAATAAAATGCAGTAAGCTGTATTAGTAAAGGATTTAATTTAATGACGGGGACGGTTCACAATTATTACGCATTTGAGGGCTGGTAAGTAAGGCCCTTTTTCTTTTGTGCTTAAAAGTTGTGAACCGTCCCCACTTATGCTTTCAAACAAGCCTAACCGATTTCCAGGCCTCTTTCCGTATAAATGATTTTATTTTTACAAAACAACTCTACGACCTGAGGATCAAAGTGGCTGCCGCTTAAGGATTTAATATGCTCCAAAATACGTTGAAAATTCCAGGCCTTACGGTATGGGCGGTCAGAGGCAAGGGCATCAACAACATCTGCTATGGCAAAGATACGGGCTGCAAGAGGAATTTCCTCACCCTTCAAACCTCGAGGATAACCAGTGCCATCCCATTTTTCGTGATGGGCATATGGAATATCCAGGGCCGGCCTGAGGTAATCAATTGGAAATAACATATCATAAGCATAAACAGGGTGTTTCCTCATGATTTCCCACTCGCTGTCTTCCAGTGGGCCGGGTTTCAGCAAAACATTATCAGGAACCCCCATTTTGCCTATATCGTGAAGAAGTGCCCCCCAGCGGATATAAAGGAGTTCACTTTCTTTCATGCCCATGGCTTGTGCCAGGCTCAGGGTAATGCGGGTAACACGCTGTGAGTGGCCCTCTGTTTCTTTATCACGGAGGTCAAGAATTCTCGACCAGCCTTCAATTGTGGCATCATATGCTGCTGTGAGTTCCATATTTGTATCACGAAGCCCATTTAATAATCTTGCTTCATCAATTGCGATAGCTGTTTGATTAACAAGCATGTCAACAAAAGTTTCCCATTCCTGATCCTTTAAGAAGGGTTCCCGCTTAAAAATTTCCAATACACCTTGAAGTTTCCCCTTCGAAAGAAGATGAAAAGCGCGGTAGTAGGGCATGCCCTCCCTTTGAAGGATTATTTCACGGCGGTGTTCTAAAGTCCGACCTTCCTTATAGCGCCCCGGAAGCTGTCTGGCTGTGGAGCTGCAGAAGCCTCTGCCAACAGCATAGTTCAACATTTGGGTCTCTTCGTCGTATAACAGAATATCTGCTGCATCCACCCGCAGCCTTGACACCACTTGATCCATAACTGTACTGAGAGTTCTGTTTAAATCAAGGTTCTTGGTAATGGCAGTGTCAATTTCGTGAAGAGCCTCAAGGAGTAATGCTCTATTTTCGGCCTCATGAAAAAGTTTTGCATTTTGCAGAGCTGCAGCTGCCTGGTGTGCAAAAGCCTGAAGGTAATATAAATTTTCCTGGTCAAAGAAATCTGTACTTTTGCCGTAAAGCATAAGAGCTCCAAAGGCCTTGCCCCGGCTGATCAATGGTACTGCTGCAGCCGACTGAACGCCGAAATTTACAGCTGTCGTGAGCCACATATCGAATCTGGAATCCTTTCGAAGGTCATTAATAATGACCGGAAGGCCAAGCCTCATAGCATCACAGAAGGGCTCTTTGACCGCAGGAATAACATCCCAACGGGCATTTAGTTTGCTCAAATAATCGGCATCAGGATAGAATCCGATAACCTTGATGGAACCGTCCTCCTCCGCCTTGCCCAGCCAGGAAAGAGAAGACCCGAAAGCCTCCACACAAGTGCGGCAGACGTCCTGGGCAATATCGTTCATATCAAGGCTGTGAGCCAGCCGCTGCCCATTATTAAACAGAATGGTTATGGCATCCAGCTGTTTACGGTTCTCATGCCATAAATGTGCTTTTACTATGTGTACCACGGCCAGGTCGGCAAGTCCATCTATCAAAGCTCCGTCATTATCCTCAAGAGAAAAATTCTCGTCGGAAATGCAGCAGCTCAGTACCCCAATGATTTGCTGCTCATGGACAAGTTTTATTCTAACAATCTTTTTTAAATCTAAAGGTACCAAAAGCCCGTTTTCTATACGGCTCAGCATCAGGGTATCGTCATCGATACAGATGTCCTGACAGTTAAAGCTGTCCGACAGAGACGAGGGTATAATGCATGCTTGTTCTGTACAACCGTACCTGGCCGCCAACAGAAAGGATTCTTTACGCCCATCATAAAGATGGAGAAAAGTAGCCGGAACCTTCAGAGCTTTTGCGCTTTCCTCGCAAAGGACATCAAAAACTTTCTCATAGGTTGACTCATTAACCTTTGATGAAACCTTAAGCAGGGTTGCCGTTCTTTCCATTTCGCGGCGAATTTGTGTTTGTGCCCATTCACGCTGGGTAATTGTTTGATTGGAAGAACCTGCATTAACTTTTACCTCTTCCAGGATATCCAGTTCTGCGCTGGATTTGATCCGAGTCAGGGTATTTACAATAATCTTTTGGACTTTGGCAGTTTCAGTCTGTTTTCTGCGGTACATATTTAAATCCGCAATTTTGAAAGCTTCTATCATGTCTTTGGCAGCATTTTGCCCTTTTAGTGCGAAACCTGCCGACAGATGCAGAACCTGGCTGGATCCGGAGTAGCCCTTACCAGAGGCATTACTAAAGATTTTATTGCAAATTTCCGCAAGCAGCGGCTCGTCGGCATCGGGAATCAGGATGGAGAACTCATCTCCTCCGATTCTTGCTATGATATCTCGAGGACGGCAGGAGGCAGTTAAACATTCTGCTGCCATACGGATAATCCTGTCGCCAAAATTATGTCCTAGTATATCATTGATGAGTTTAAGGCAGTCGACGTCGCATATGATTATACCTACAGCGCCTTCATAGGTATCCAGCCGTTTCATTTTCTCCTCGAAATGTGCACGGTTATACAGGCCGGTGAGGGCATCATGCAGGCTTAAATATTTAAGTTTTTCATTGGCAGCGGCAAATTCATCAGTAACTTTATCCACCAAATGGGTCAGAGATCTCAGGACCCCGATATTTCTATCTGCCACAATGTCCTTAGTTACCAGTCTCTGATCCGGTGAGGCTTCATCCAAAGCAGTTTCCGACAGCCATGAACTTCCGGTCCTCTCTGATTCTGATAAAACCAGAATGGTAAGAGTTGAATTTAACAGTTGATTCGTACCGGCTACATGAAAGAATTCTCCAAAGGTATAAAAGCCGGCAGAGGGTGCTATTTTCTGCAGCGGTGCTGTTTCAATCTCTATACTGTCCCCTAAAAAGCTTCTCCTGCAGGAACAGGAATAAATAAAAATGCCTTCAGAAGGATGCATCATCACTTCCTTGCAAAGCCTTTCTATATTTTCAGAAATATTTTCTACGTGTCCATAACTAAAGCGTACTTTTTCACCTTCCTTGATGTCGCCAAAAAAGTCCAGTGACCCATCTTCATAGTTGTAACCGGCTATACGGGCTGTTGTAACTCCGTGCCTGTCCATAACCAGAGGATATGCCCGGGCGCTTTCGTAATTAGTTATATCCTTTACCCCCAGGTAAGTTTCATATGCCCGGTCAGCAGGTATATTATCAATAGTATATACCCTTGATTTATCAGCTTTGGTTACGGTCATCTCCCTGCCAATAGGCTGCCAGCCAAGATCCCAATGGCGGCTGACATATAGCTGATCACTTTCCAAAACCGCTGCAACAACTCCACAATCAGTAACATTATTTGTGTCAAAAACAAGAGTCGTGCCTGAATGAGCATCATTCCCCGCATTACCGCCTACAACCGGTAAAGCAGGATTAATGGATTGGACACCAGCCAGTAAATCAACAGCATTTATACTAAAGGTCGTTGAGAACAAGATTATGGCCTTGGCTTTTTCGCTAGTAAGCCTGGATGCAACAACCTGACCCAATTCATAGTCGCTTCGTCCATTTTTCAAAATAAATGTACTGCGGATTTCCGTATGCTGAAAAATTGAAAAAGAAATTACTGTCTTCAAGTCACTTACTTTCCCATTCATAATCTCGCCGGCGGTTGTTGCTCCTATAATCAGAGCATGGGGAACCATTTCCGTTATTTCCAAAGACAACTCTTTAAGAAAGTCTTCCTCGTATACGCCGCTGAACACCTGAACAAATACCGTAGACTTTTGAAAAAACAAGATGTCTGAATGTTCTTCTATGAACTTCTTAAGACCAGGCTTATCCTCATAATAGGTATTTATCATTTTCATGTCGCTATACCTCCAAACAAGATAAAAATCAGCGAGTATAACTTTCTGTTTCTTAAATATTCTATACTCTATAGTTAAATAACATATTATATTTTAATTATATAAAATTCTACATGAATGAAAAAGTTTCCTGCTAAAAATCAATAATATTTTTATAATATGTACAAGATTATGGTGTTTCAATATAATTGTAATAAAAGCACAAGGATGGGATACTAAGCAAGATAATAACTAAAATCGCTATGGATTATGAACAAAAGAATCAGGTAGTAAAACCATAAAGATTCCAGTTAGTAAGATTGGGGAAGTGACTTGAAGTCACTTCCCCTCTAAAAGGAAATTTTGTCAGGGTCTTTGGATAAGCCGCAGATGCCCTTCAAATCTGCAATAAGTTTTACATCCTCTTTGGAAAGTTCAAAGTCGAAGACTTCTGCATTTTCTTTAATTCTTGAAGTGGTAACAGACTTGGGCAGAGGTAAAAATCCCATCTGAAGGCTCCAGCGGATACATAACTGGGCTATGGTTTTTTCATATTTATCTGCCAGTGCCTGCATTTCAGAGGAGCTGAAAACCAACCCCGTTCCAAGTGGACTGTAGGCTTCCAAAAGGATATTATGTGCTTTGCAGTACGCTGCCACTTCATCCTGGGTATCACCAGGGCACAGCCGGATTTGATTCACCATAGGTGTTATGGTAGCTGTCTTCAGCAATTCTTCTATATGGCGGGGATGGAAGTTGCTTATACCGATAGATCTGATGCGCCCTGCAGAATAAAGCTCTTCAAAGGCCTTCCAGCTGCCTGCGTTTGCTTCCTGCCAGCAATCTCTGAATTTCAGGGGATTAGGCCAGTGAATCAAATACAGGTCCAGGTAGTCCATATCCAGGTTTTTCATAGTCTCTTCGAAGGCTCTCATTGTATTATCATATCCATGATCCGGGTTATTAAGCTTGCTGGTAATAAAAAGCTCTTCTCTTGGAATCCTGCTTTCCCTTACGGCTATACCTACACTTTCTTCGTTTCCATATCCGGCAGCGGTATCAATGTGCCGGTATCCCAAAGCCAGGGCTTCTTTTATAGCTTTTACCGCCACATCTCCATTGGGTGTCTGCCATGTACCGAAACCTATACAGGGAATCTGTACTCCGTTATTTAATTTATAGCAATCCATTAATGATTTCATTTCTAATCACTCCTATCTTTTCTGATTTTCAATAGATAATCATTATTATGTAATATATCTTAATTATAAACCCGAAAGATAGTTATATGTCAATGGATATTTTCAAAAAATTCTATACGAAAAACTAAGAATATTTAGTCGCTATCAAAAGATAATTATTATTGATTGACAGCTGGATATATGGTATAATTAAGTTGTTACTAAAAGTAAGTCAGGTGAAATAAGTAACTTGACGAATTTGTATAAATTACAACCTTTTGGAAGTTTATAGGTTTATCTGTAAATTATTTAATAGTTCACATAATTACTGTATTAAATTGCTGTTACGAGACATTTTAATGAGTAGGCAATCTTAAATAAAATGGAGCCATAAAATGAAAAAGAGCAAGATTCATAAAATAAATAAGCTTGGTTCCCAATGGCTGACCAGCAATCCTTTTTTGTTTTGCATGCATCACAAGGATGCATAACCAATGGGTAACGATGAAATGAGGCTGTGAGAATTTTACCAATCCAAGAGAAAAGGGAAGATTTGCACAATATCCTGATGGCAGGGTAGAATGCAGGGATTAGGAATATGTATTAAGAATGGAGATGAAAACCATGGAGGTTTTAGAGGCAATCAAAACAAGAAGATCTATAGGGAAAGTAAAAGACGAGATGGTTCCAAAGGGACTTATAAAAAAGGTTATTGAGGCAGGGATCTGGGCTCCTAACAGATATCTTACAGAGCCCTGGAGATTCTTTGTGATAAGCGGAGAAGGACGTAACAGCCTTGCAAGGGCAATGGAGGATATAGTAATCCAATCCGGAGTAGATGTAGAAAGCGAAGAAGGAAAGAAAAAGCTGGAGAAGGAGAGAAGTAAGCCCTTCAGAGCGCCGGTTATAATAACGGTGGCTGCAGAAGTAACAGAAAACGGAAAAGCATTGAGAATTGAAGAATTGGGAGCCGTATATGCAGCAGTGGAAAATATGCTGCTGGCAGCTCATGGGCTGGGTTTGGCGGCCTACTGGAAAACCGGGAATGCCTGTTATGCTCCGCAGATGAAGGAGTTTTTCGGGCTTAAGGAAAAAGATGAGGTATTGGCCTTCATATATTTGGGTTATGCAGACATGGAGAAAAATCCGCCCCATAAAAGGCCTGCCGCTGAACTGACAAAATGGATTGATAAATGAACATGAAAGGAAGTGAAAAAATGATTTCTCCGATATTTATATGCCACGGCGGTCCTACACTTGTAGTGGAAAAAAGTGAGTATATTGATTTTCTTAGAGGTCTGGGCAAAAAATTAAGTCCAAAAGCAGTTGTTATATTTACAGCCCATTGGGAAAGTGAAACTACAACAATATCATCTCGAGATAATACCTATGATATGATATATGATTTTTACGGATTTCCAAAGGAGTTATATTCCATAAAATATCCTGCTAAAGGTTCTGCTCAAGTTGCTTCAAAGCTGCAGTCCCTGTTAAGAAGCAGCGGCATTGAAAGCCGGCTGGATGAAAGCAGAGGCCTGGACCATGGCGCCTGGGATGTGCTTTATTTGATGTTTCCAAAAGCAGATATACCTGTTGTTCAAGTATCTGTCAATCCGTATTTATCCATGGATAAGCAATATGAAATAGGGAGAGCCATAAGTGGACTTGGGAAAGAAGACATTTTAGTTATAGGAAGCGGTTCAACGGTCCACAACCTTTCAACCATTGACTGGAATTCGGATAAAGCAGAAGAATGGGCAGTAGAGTTTGACAACTGGCTTATAGAAAAGATAGAAAATAATGATAAGGAAGCCCTGTTTAACTATAGAGAGCTCGCACCATATGCAAAACATGCCGTACCACGGGAGGAACACCTCGTTCCAATGTTTATAGCCATGGGTAGCGGAAATAAAGATAAGACAAGGCTTTTACATCAGAGCTATGTATACGGAACTTTAAGCTATATATGCTTTGAGTTTTAGAGCAGGTCAATCTGGAAAGTAGATGTAACAGCAGAGGAAAACAACTTTGACTATTCTTCTGCTGTTTATCTGGCTAAAGAGTCCCTCATTGGCGGATAGCTTCATAAACGTCCCATAAAGAAAAAAGGTTACTATTTTTTGCCAAAATATTGACAATAGTTTGATATCAAACTATAATGTTGATATGGAAACTAGAGATGCTATATCATTAATATCAAAAATCAGAGAAAAGATAAACCGGCTTATTGAAGCAGAAATGTCCAAGAATGGCCTAGATGGAATTGTAACTTCCCATGGAGACATAATATATGCTTTATTTAAAAAGCCAAGAATGACGATGGCGGAGATTGCTGATAAGATTGGCAGGGATAAGTCTACAGTTACAGCTCTTATTGATAAGCTTGTGAAGCTTGGGTATGTGGTAAAAGAAAGGGACACCCAGGACACAAGGGTTGTTTATGTAGCTTTATCCGGTAGGGGCCATGAATTGGAACCAGTTTTTGAAGCAATATCAGCAAAGGTTCTGGGTTCTTTTTATTTGGGTATTTCGGAGAAGGAAAAGGAAGAACTGACAAAAATTCTAAGTAAAATTTACAGCAACCTCTAATTTTTTTAACGATATAGTTTGATATCAAACTATAATATATTATAGGGGAGGGGTCAAAAATGAAAGACTACACTAAGACATTACCAAGGCATATTGAAAAATACATTGGTGAAAATGATTTATTCCTGGAGATATACAAAAGCGAAGGTAATTTGAAATTAAACGAGAGAAAGCCACCTCTGCTTTTTGTGCATGGTGCCTACACGGGAAGCTGGATGTGGAGTAAGTTCATTCCCCATTTCGTGAATAAAGGCTTCACATGCTATGCAATGAATATGAGGAGTCATTACAAAAGCAGAGTAATGGATATGACTGGAATATCTTTCGATGACTATCTTGATGATATTAAAGCGATTGTTACGGAATGCCGAGTACCTCCTATTGTTGTAGGATTCAGCATGGGCGGGATATTATGCCAGAAGTTGGCTGAAAAAGTTAAACTTGCCGGGCTGGTGCTGATAGATACATCCATAAGCAGAGAAGTAAACAGAATAGCTCCATATAAAGAACTGTCAGAAAATACACTGGGAATTGTTATGCCTGCCCCTGCCCGTGAAGAGAGGGAAAG
>JAUZPH010000710.1 GCA_030706065.1 Bacillota bacterium
TAAATCTCGGAGCCTGCAATTACGGACTTGTGGATATCATTTTTGTTTATAAAGAGGATGTCAAAGGGCATGAGTTCATAGGCCTTACCCTCAATGAGATAGGTAACCTTTCCTGAGATAAATATTATTATTTTATAAAAATCATGATAGTGAAATTCAAAATCCATATCCTTTTGGTCTTTCAAGTGAAAAACTCGGAAGTCATTGTTGAGATAGCCTTTCTTGACGCTGGAACCATCCATATTCAATTCCATTGCAATAGCACCTGCCTTGGGAAATTCTCATATCTGTAAAATATATACTATAGCAGCTTTTGCAATATTTCAAGCATTATATGCAATGAATATGTTAAATATTTTGAATATAATAAAATAAAAGGATGAATTAGATGAATTAAGGAGGCTGTTGTATATGAAGATGGATGAACTGCTGGGAAATATACCGTATACTGTGCTGCAGGGGAGTGCAAATACTGAGGTCAGTGGAATTTGCTGGGATTCAAGAAGGATTAAACCGGGCTCACTGTTTATATGTGTTAAAGGAAGGAATATTGACAGGCATGACTTTGCCAAGCAGGCTGTGTCGGACGGAGCTGCAGCTCTGGTAGTTGAACATCAGGTTTTCAGAATACCTCCGGATATTCCAGTGATAAAGGTTCCGGATACAAGAATTGCCCTGGCGGAGGCAGCTTCATTGCTCTATGGCAGGCCATCTGAAAGCTTGAAGCTTATAGGTGTTACCGGAACAAATGGTAAAACTTCAGTAACCTGGTTCATGGAAAAGCTCCTTCGTCATGGGGGGAAAAGGCCAGGAATTATAAGTACGATTGAAAACAGAATAGGAGAATACAGGCTTAATACGATAAAGATTAATCCAACTACGCCGGACCCTCTTGAACTTCATGCCTCGTTCAGTGAAATGGCGGCTAAAGGGGCTACCCATGTCATAATGGAAGTAACCTCTTCGGCTCTGGCACAAAGCAGGGTACACGGCCTGGGCTTTGACATAGGCATATTCACAAACCTGACCCAGGACCATCTTGAAGAACATGGCACAATGGAAAATTACAGGAATGAAAAGCTGAAGCTCTTCAGGATGTGCCGGGTGGGAATTATAAATATAGATGACTCATATGCCGAGGATTTCATAAGGGGAGCTGCCTGTCCGGTATTAACCTATGGAATTAATAAGGATGCAGATTTTATGGCGGAAGATATAAGCTGTTTCTTGGACGGCACTGATTTCACACTTAAGTATAAAGGCGGCAGGAAAAGGCTGCATATGAAAGTACCGGGCCTATTCAACGTCTATAATATGCTTGCTGCTGTAAGTGTATGCGTTCAACATGGCTTTGATATTAATGAGATAGCAGACTGGGTTGAAAGTATTGAGGGAGTGAAGGGAAGGTTTGAGCTGATTTCGAATCCAAGTAACCTTTCGGTCATAATAGATTATGCCCACTCTCCGGATAGCCTCCAAAATATACTGAGTTCTGTGAGGAAGCTCACAGAGAAAAGGGTGATTCTGGTCTTCGGCTGCGGTGGCAACCGTGATAAAACAAAGCGGCCCATAATGGGGAATATAGGGGGAAGTACTGCGGATTACTGCATAATAACCTCTGATAATCCAAGAAAGGAAGAACCCCTTAGTATAATAAATGATATA
>JAUZPH010000711.1 GCA_030706065.1 Bacillota bacterium
TTAACCTTATACAGAGAGGGCAAGGGCTCTTTCCAGGTTACTGTAAAGAGGGCAAAGATTGATATAAAGACAGTGAAGTCGGAAATGCTGCCGGGAAACATAGGATACATACAGCTTACCATGTGGGATGAAAAATCTTATGATGAATTTACAAGTGCTGCCAGCAATCTAAAGAGCCAGGGAATGAAGGGACTTATTCTTGACCTTAGAGACAATCCCGGCGGGCTTCTTTCAACCTGTGTGAACATAAGCTCCCAGTTTGTTGATAAGGGCAAGCTAGTTGTATCCCAGAAGAACAAGGCCGGCCAGGAGGATGTAAACAAGGCAGTTGGAGGCCAGCTCCTCAAGGGAATACCGCTGGTGGTGCTCATAAACGGAGGAACTGCCAGTGCATCGGAGATTTTCTCAGGCATGGTAAGAGATTATAAGCTGGGTACTCTCATCGGAACGAAGAGCTTTGGAAAAGGTGTCGTTCAGACTATTATAAATACCGGAGACGGAACCGCTTTAAAGGTTACAATATCCAAGTACTATACTCCAAATGGCGAGAACATTGACAAGATTGGCATCAATCCCGATATAGTGGTTGACTATCCGAAGGAATTGCTGGATAAACCATATGACAGGGCTGCGGATCCTCAGTTCAACAAGGCACTGGAGGTAATAAAGGACAAATTAAAATAAGGGGGATTTTTATTTAATGGATTTAGCAATATATACGCTAAGGGCAGCAGCTTCAGCAATAGTGGATCCAACCATCGCACCAACGCTGATAATTTTAGCTCTAATCCTGTATTTTCAAAACAGAAAGACTGCAATGATGCAGAAGATTATTGTGGGGGAGAGTCTTAATTCTCCCCTTGAACTCACTGTTTCCCAGATTGTACTTGGCATATTCGGAGGAGTACTGGCAAGTATTCTGCTTTCATATTTTGGAGTTTTGTTTGATGAAAACTCCGGAATATACTTTATTTTCATGATCTCTATAATACTCATGATGTTTAAACCGAGGTTCATATGCTTTTCCTATTCCGGAGCCATCATCGGGGCTCTATCCCTTATAGTGAACGATGCGGCAGTCTACATTACCGGAAGACCTCTGATGAACGGAGCTCTTAGGATTGATATTACTGCACTGATGACCTTGGTGGGTATCCTTCATGTTGTGGAGGGAATACTGGTCTATATCGATGGACACCGCGGCGCAATCCCTGTATTTACAAGCAGCGAGGGAAGGATTATGGGAGGCTTTGCCTTCAAGAGGTTCTGGCCCATACCTGTAGTGCTTCTTCTTCTGACGGCTATAAACCAGGGTGGGATAAGTGCAGATACTACACCGTTAAATTCACCGGGCTGGTGGCCGCTTATAAATTCGCCCTATGCGCTTTCGATGATTAATGTAGCCATAGCTGCAGCTCCTTTCTTTGCTGTGCTGGGTCATAATTCTATCACCTTTACAAGAAATAAAAGGGAGAAGGCCAGAAGCTCCGGCCTCGGCATTCTGCTTTACGGCATAGTTCTGACGGGAGTTGCTCAACTGGGTGCCTATAATATTTTCTTAAAGATATTTGTTCTCCTTTTTGCTCCTTTGGCCCATGAATATATGTTAAGGCTGCAGAGCTACAGGGAA
>JAUZPH010000712.1 GCA_030706065.1 Bacillota bacterium
GTTTTTATTCTTAACGTAGTCAGAAAAATGCTTCAGGGCAGCCGGGGCGTCCTTCTTGCCCTCCACAATAACCCTTACTTCGCTGGCTTGTGTAGTATTGTTTTCGTCTATATAGTTGTCTTTCTTTGCCTCTGATACTATGGCTTCCAACGCTCCATTTACGGACATATTTTTTAAATTGATGCCGCTCAGCAGCTTTTTGCCATCTTCATTTACAGCCTCTGTTCCTATTATCCTGTTCCACATGTTAATCTGCAGCTTTACCGCCGGATTTATATCCACTGTAACGGCATAGGCAGGGGACATATAGCTGTATAAACCGCCGGAGAATAAGAGAAATGCCAGAGAGGCGGCGGCAAGAGGGAGTTTTAATCTTGGAGCGGAATATACCTCGCCGGAATAAACTTCACCTAATGCAGGAATCTGCGCCTTGTATCTCACTTTACTGAATTCCCCTGAGGGAGTCATGATACAGGCATATTTTTTATTGATTTGTGTAACTAATCCGGTCTTTTTCATCTCAATCACCTGCTCTAATATTTAAATAGGATTTTATGTAGGGATATTCGCTGCTGGAAAGTATAAGTATCAGCGCCAGCAGGTATCTCCTCCACTTTTCCAGGGTCTTTTTGTTTGTCCCTGTTAGTAGGCATATCTCCTTTATAGGAAGGAGTTTCTTGCGTTTTATATATGCCAATATATCTTCGTTGTTGCTGCAGGCTGCAGCAATATTAAGGAGTGAACTCCTCGTATCGGTATGGCTTGGTGAAGATTCTGCAAGAACATCAAAATCTAATCCGTACTTGGATAATTCCCTGGTAAAGAGGATTATCTCCTCCGCTCTGTGGGAATTCTCACTATCTATGGAGAACTGATCCATAGAAATCTTGCTGTCTATATAATCTATTGTGGATTCATCACCATCAAAGGCAAGCCAGGGATTCTGGCTGTTTTTTCTAAAGTAGTCAATGAGAGCATTCCTTATTAGGACCTTTGAATAGGCGAAAAAATCCCCTCTGCTTTCATTATAGCTGTCGCAGGCCTTGTTGAAGGCTATGAGAGCTATACTGAGCTCATCGTCATTTTCCCAGCTGATGCCTCTCTTGCATACATTATAAGTGGTTTTATAAATAAAATCCTTATTCGATTGTATAAATACATCCCGGTTAGTCATATCTATGTCATTTGTATTCACCAGAGTCACCTCATATCTTCTTATACGTTACATCTTATCAATTTTAGGGGGCGCAATAAATAATTAAATAATTCATAAACTGGTTATAAGTTCCGCTAATTGCCCCCTGAAGATTTATTTCATTATAACATAATTTAACCGATGAGAGAGTGCAGAAACTTCTGAATTATTTGGCGGTTTTGAAGGATTATTGACATTTTGGCAGAATTATAAATAGGAGGAAATCATTGATTTGAGCGGAGGTCTAACATGGGGTATTGTACAAGTTGTGGATTGGAACTAAAGGACGAAGAGAAGTTTTGCAGTGGCTGCGGTTATTCGGGAAAGATGAGTCAGGGAGAAGAGAGTGTAATCAGAATTGATGATGGAGATATAGTAAGGCTGGTAGAATTGGA
>JAUZPH010000713.1 GCA_030706065.1 Bacillota bacterium
AAATTTGTCATCATATCTGTTGAGCTTTGTTAGTATATTAAAACCTATTTCACCGTGATTATAATAGACATCTATTTTTTTAATATTGGTGAACCTTTTGATACGCCTCCCGGTAATTTTATTTAGAATCACCAGTACGGATTTGTCAATTATATTGACCCTTTTTTCTATCTTGCCAATATCATGCAAAAGAGCTGCTCTTATC
The DNA here is from genome assembly GCA_030706065.1 of Bacillota bacterium. Taxonomy (GTDB): domain Bacteria; phylum Bacillota; class Clostridia; order Clostridiales; family Clostridiaceae; genus JAEZDX01. The sequence goes on from JAUZPH010000713.1 coordinate 206, forward strand.
ATCCTCCCCCTGTCAATTACAACAGTTTGTTCCTCCGGAAGGTCCTGAAGCATTTCTTCAACCTTATATGCCACTCTTAAGCTGTGCTTCTGCTCCGACACCGAAAGAGAGAAAAATAACTCCTTTTCAACCTTGTCCAAATAATAATCTATATATTTAATATCCTGATCATTCACCCTGCTAACCGCAGCCCATAAAAACTGCCTTACTCTATATAAACCCATCTTCCCACCTCTGTTCATAAATACAAGGTAATACTGCAAATCACATGATTTAATTTTACAGTTTTATAAGCTGCATAACAACAGGAAAAGCGGGGACGGTTCACCATTATTAAGCATATTTAATCAGCCTGTCCCCTACCATTTATTTAATCACATGCAAGTGTTTCAATATATTATGAGAATATGAGATTAGCTCTCTACGAACCCGATAGTTCCTTACCAGCATTATGAAAGTATGATATAATAATCCTATGTAAAAATATGGTGTTTAGTAAGGAGATTTCTTTTATGATAGCTGTACCCGATTTAATACTTTCAAAGATGGCTGTTCTGTTTGGCACCGACAGGGACTCACTATCCTTTTTTGCAGGAGGAAGGGAGGATTCTGATGGAGCACTATATACCTTCCATGAAAATGGCAGCGAAAAGGTTCTAAAGATACTTGCCATACCCGTCAAGGAAAAGGAGGCTGCCTTTAAAAAGATCGATGAAAGGATCAAGTTTGTACATTTCCTTGGTGAAAATGGGGTAGATATTATTTACCCTGTGGTTAATAGGAATAATATGCTGATGGAAACCGTTGAAGGTGATACACATATATTTGTCGGCTACGTAATGAACCGGATAGACGGCATACATCCATCAATGGAGGAATGCAACCCTCATTTTTTTATGAACTTTGGCAGAGCTATTGGACGGCTTCACAGAATTACTAAACAATATCCAAAATGGAAGGGTAACATTCTCGGCGGAGATTGCGAGGTGCTTGGCTGGCAGGAAGAATTGGATGGGTTTTATGAATGGTGCAAGGATGAGGATATCAAAAAGTGCTGGCTTTCGATGAAAAATGAACTTCTTAATTTGCCGATTACAAGGGACACCTATGGTTTCATTCATAATGACCCTCATATACAAAACATTATGAAAACCGGAGATAGAATTACTCTTATTGACTTTGATGTGGCTAATTTTCACTGGTTTGCCACGGATATATCCATTGCCCCGCAGTCAGTATTGTTTTCCCAAAGCGGAGGCTTTGAAAGGCCTGTAAGTAACCTTGAACCGCTGAAAATCTTCTTTGATAATTTTATGAACGGATATGAAATGGAAAACCATCTCGATGAACTTTTTATAAAAAAGATG
>JAUZPH010000714.1 GCA_030706065.1 Bacillota bacterium
GCCTCTTGGTGTAAATTTACCCCAAACCTCTATATACTTCGGCTCCATCAGCTTGATGAGATCCTTCATTATAATATTTACGCAGTCTTCATGAAAATCTCCATGATTTCTGAAGCTGAAGAGATATAATTTCAGGGACTTACTCTCCACCATAAGCTTGTCAGGTACATAAGAAATATATATAGTCGCAAAATCAGGTTGTCCTGTGATTGGACACAGGCTTGTAAATTCCGGCGTGTTGAACTTTACAAAATAGTCGTTATCCGGATGTTTATTAGCAAAGCTTTCAAGTACCGTCGGATCATAATCATATGAATATTTGACCTTCTGATTTCCGAGGAGTGTTACTCCTTCCAATTCTTTTCCGCTTCTTCCGCTCATAATAGTCCTCCTATATTAATTGATATTCATTCCTCAGATTATTTCCCAATTGTTACAAGAAAAAGTCAATTCCTGTTAAGGCAAATAAAAAAAGAGCGTACCTGCCCTTCTGAAACAAAAACATACTATCCCACAGGATAGCTTTTCCTAGTTTTGTTTAGAGACAGGATGGTTTCGAACTGTCTGTTTAAAGATGTGTGAGTTTAAACCTTAATAAATTCACCGGAGAAAATATCGAATCTTCACCGATTTTTCGTAGGTGATAAATTAAAACCTAAACTCACACATCTACATTTTCAATTTATTATAGCAGGAAAACAAAAATAAATCCATATAAAGCTGCATGTCATAATTACAGATGCATTCTTATAGACGAAGCAAAAGCCATGCTTATCCTCTAAGTATTTCACATTAGGGATATGCACGGCTTAATAAACACACTTTTATGTAAAGTTTTGCGTAACCCAATTCTCTATATCCTGAGCAGTCTGCTTATCTCCACATTCTATTACAATGGTAGTAGTGCCCTCATCGTCATCTATACGGCCGGTTATCATCATTTCACCTTGGTTTGCACTATCTTCAAACAATACTCCATTGGTAGTCGGCGTCTTCATCGGTAGATTGAACCTTTCCTGAACTGCCCTTATAATATCATAATAATTTTCAACAGACTCTATAACAACCGTTGCTCTGCTCATAATCCTTCACTCCTCGCTGAAATTTTACAACCTTATTATGTACATACTGCTTACTTTTATGCCGAAAGGAATTGCCTCTTCCAGTCGCTACGAATATATCAGCTCTATCCTGTCACTTCTATGAATTGAATCTTTAAGATATCCGATGCTTTCAAGCTCAATAGTAGCCATTATCATCAATATCCTGCAGGATGCTGATTTTTCCTTGAAGGCTTCCCCTCTAAAATTCGCAATTCTTATTGTTCTTGGCCTTGCCAGTTCAAGGTACAAATAAAGGCTTCTGGTTACCGGGTTCTCAAGTTTATCCAGCAATTCACCGTCTTTTATAATCCCCTTTTCCTTTATAATATCCTCAATTTTGCTACCATACATAAAATTATCCCCCCGATATTCATGTTTTCAATTACAATTATTCCCACACTCCAA
>JAUZPH010000715.1 GCA_030706065.1 Bacillota bacterium
GTAGACAGCACCGGAGGGTGGGTTCCAGGTATGTTTCCCATAATAGCGGGCATATCAAAGGATCTCAGGTTCCTGTACATACTTGAACATCCGCATTCGGGTTCTCTGGCTTCAGATGGCGTAGTTTTTGCCTCCTACGACATAAATGCCGGAAAATATTTCCATTACGAAGAAAAGAATATTTTTACATTGACCTATAAGGACAATATAGCATATAGCACAGGGCTCGGGGACGCCATCACCATTATCAATGGAGGAGGACGTGAAATGAACCGGGAGAAAAATCTAGGCCTCTTGAATTTGAACACCGGCGCCTTTGAGCCTATGGCTCCAAAAGGAACGGCAGCCATGACACCATTTATTTCAGGAGATGGCACTGCTGTATTATACGCTGCTTCACCGGAAAGCAATGACCCGCAGGAAGAAGTATCACAGTGGATGAAGAAAGGCAACCATTTCATATATAGTGTAAATTCCAAGACAAAGAAGGTAACACAGTTGACCAAGTCTCAGGGAAACTATGATTTCTCGCCAATGTACATTGGTGGTTCAAGTATAATTTTCTTCAGGAGCAACTTGAAAGACAATTTATCCCTATATAAACTTGAAAATGGCAAGGAAATAAAAATAACAGACGGTGTATTTCTAGCTCCAACTGAATACAACCCTGTGGATAGTTTCTATGGGCATTTCGAAACCTACTATTATTTTGATATAAAATAAGGCCTCTGAAAGGAATAGTTTTGATATATATTAAAAAGACATCTGTGTTCTTACAGATGTCTTTTCCATAGGATTTGTTTATAAAATAATCTGTTTTTAACTTCACTGCTTCTCAAGGAGTTCAACATAACTCTTCATCTGAGACAGATCCATATAACCTAAATGGGTTGCGGAAATATTGCCGTCCTTATCTATAAAGAAGGAGGATGGAATGGAGGAAATATTGTATTCAACAGCAGCCTTATTATCCGTATCCAAAAGAAATTCATAATTGTAACCATTTTTTGAGGTAAAAGAATTAACATCCTGCCTGCTTTCACCCAATTCTACTCCGAGGATAACGAGATCAGTACCTTTTGTCTCCTGATACAGCTTTTCTATATCCGGCATTTCTTCCCTGCAGGGAGGACACCAGGTGGCCCAGAAGTTTAGAAATACATTCTTTCCTTTGAACTCACTAAGTGAAACTTCCTTGCCGTTCAGGTCAGTCAATTTAAAGTCAGGCGCTTTAACCTTCAGTTTGATATGGGACTCCGCTGAGGATTGGCCCCCATTACTGCTGGCAACTGCAGGATTTTTAGCACTGGATTTATTGTAGGCGGATTGAACATACATAGCGCCGGAAACGAGCAAAATTGTGGTAACAATGAGTAGTAATGCCTTTTTCATAAAAACCTCCATTAATAAAGATTTACAAACTGCAAATAGCTGCTTAATACATTTAATGTGTTTGTGAACATCATTATTCCCAAAACAAGCATAAGTATACCGCTTACTATTGA
>JAUZPH010000072.1 GCA_030706065.1 Bacillota bacterium
CTATGTGTATATGGGCACTTCAAGCCTAGGACGTTGGGGGTGGATTTCTCTTGCTATCGTAGCAGTGTCCTATATAATTGCGACTTTGTCCTATTATCTTGTTGAGAAGCCAATATTAGACAAGGCTCATAAAATATCCGGGCGTAGGAAGAATTCTGCGCAAAGCAGCTCACAAGGAGCTTAGAAAGTTCAACAATAGGCTTATCTCAGTTTACCCAAACACTAAGAATAGAAGCAGAGTGCCCTGAATGGTTACTCTGCTTTTACTATGTTCCCAGTACAATAGATAGTTCCTGGAACAGGTGCAAGTTAAAGCCTATAGGGATCCTCGCTCATCAGATAGGAAAGCAGCATGTCTTTGTTCCTGTTTTCTTTAAGCCAGACGCGAATTTCTTTAATTTTTGTATAATCCTCTTCTCCAAATTTGTTTCTATAGAAGCTTTGGAAGTATTCTTCCCGCTCCGCTGCCTGAATCTTCTTTTGCCAGGTATCAGTAAAGAATTTGTTTATCTGATTATGGAGCTGTTTTTCTCTTAAAGCCTCCCACTCGTTCCCATCAAGCCATATACCATTACAGTGACCGCAGTTCTCCACTCCGAAATTCAGACTGCTGTCAATCTTATATACTCTCATTATCCGTCCACAATCCGGACAGAGTTTAGGGTTAATGGAATCGTTGACGACAAAGCCACTGCTTGTACTACTAGAAACTTCATCCCTTCCATCATTTTGCTTGTTCCATTCCATGTAGTCATCGAACCTGAGCCAGCTTCCACCGCATTTACTGCATCTGTGAACCTTCAGCCCAGGTTCTATTTCCGCTACTTCGAGATCAATGTCTTTACACACAAGGCACCTCATCTGAATTCCCTCCAAATATAATCAAGTGTTGTATGTTATATTATACCATATAACCTTGTATTATTTGCAGATTTAATAAAAATGACATTTGTCATTCACATCGATTATAACTGTAACTTACATCACCTGCCATTGAGATGTAAAATAAATACATAATTACAAGTTGAGAGAAAGGATGTTATATATGGTAGTTGAGGTTAAAAACCTGATCAAGCGGTATGGGGACAAGCTTGCCGTCGATAATATGAATATGAATATTCAGAAGGGTGAAATTTTAGGCCTTCTTGGGCCTAATGGGGCGGGAAAGACAACCTTGATAAATTCAATAATCGGTATAACTGAGATTCATGGTGGAGAGATTAAAATCTTCGGTAAGGATATGAAGAAAAACTCCAAGGAAATCAAAAGGAAAATAGGGGTAGTTCCTCAGAACATAGCAGTGCTGAATGAATTTACTGCGGTGGAAAATGTAACCTATTTTGCGCGGTTATACGGGCTGAAGGGCGGTGAACTTAAGCAGGCAGTGAGAGATGCACTGGAGTTTACAAATCTTTGGGAGAGAAGAAACGACTACCCTAAAAAGTATTCCGGAGGGATGCAGAGACGCTTGAATATAGCCTGTTCAATTGTTCACAGCCCTGAGCTCATAATAATGGATGAACCTACAGTGGGAATAGATCCTCAGTCCAGAAATCACATTCTGGAATCAATAAGGCGGTTGAATGATAAGGGAGCCACTATTATCTACACATCTCATTACATGGAGGAGGTAGAAGGGCTCTGCTCAAGGGTAATAATCATGGATAACGGAAGGCTTATAGCAGAAGGTACAAAGGATCAGTTGTCGGAGTATGTTCAGGAAGAAAAGATAGTTGATGTCACTCTGAACAATATGGCTTTTACAATAACTCAGGCCGTAAAAGCTGTTTATGGAGTGAAGGATTGCACTGTTGAGGGCAGGGAGATGAAAGTGGTGCTCGATAAAAACGGTGATGTGTCAAAGGTAATAAATGCAATCAATGACAAAGGCGGAATTATCACAAAGATAAATATGGAGGAAGCTACATTGGAGGACGTTTTTTTAACTTTGACAGGCAAGAGCCTCAGGGATTAGCGAGAGGAGGAATAATTGTGAAGATACTTGTTTCGGCTTATTATGAGTTTATTAAGAATCTACGGGATATAAAAATGTTTGCTTTGTTAGTGGTTGCACCCCTGATTATGATCCCTATTTTAGGTAATTCCATCCAAGGGTATTTTTCCGGGGATATTGATAAAAAGATTGCGGTAGGATATATCTGTCAGGACAACGGTATCGTAGGACAGGAATTCGATAGCTTTCTGGGAAACGGTGAGATAAGCAAGAGGCTTGATTTGAAAAAATACAGTAATCTGGCTGAAGGACAGGAGGGGCTTAAAGACAACAAGGTTGAAGCATTGATATATTTGCCTGAGGGCTTATCCCAAAGCGTATCCTCTGACCTTAGAGAGACAATACAAATATATGGTGATAAAAATGTAGAATTGATTAGCAGCATCGTAAAGGGCTTTACAGCTTCTTATAATGCAGTGAAAGCCGCAGCTTTGATTGGTGGCAACCCCACTGCAGAATTTAAAACCGACAGCAGTATAGAGAGAATAGTCTACACTGAGGATGGGACAAATCCAAGAGCTATCGATTATTATGGTGTCCTCACACTTCTCCAGATGATGATTATCGGCGCCATCTTCGGTGTATTCATTACAACGAAGGATTACGGTACGGACATCCATATAAGGATTCATTCGCTGCCGGTTAAAAAAGGCACCCTTATATTCGGCCGTATAATCGGAAGCGGTGCATATGTGTTTCTTGGTGCTCTGATCACTATGATAAGTACTAAATTTCTTTATGGGGTTAACTGGAATGGAAACCCTGTGATAATACTTGGGACAATTCTAGTCTTTTCATTTACGGCAGTTGGCCTGGGAGTATTGATCGGAAGCCTGGTTTCCGGCTTTTCAACTGCTCTCATGATAGTGCTTCTTCTAATGATATTTTTCGGCACCTTCTCCGGCGCTATATCACCGGCAAGTGTCAACGACACCGTAAAGAATTTTATACCTAACTATCATGCCAAAGTACTTCTGTTTGGAACAATATACGGATATTCCAGGCAGGTTATGGTGGAGGCTGCGATATGGCTTGCCGGTATCATGATAGTTGTTTATGGCGCAGCTTGGATTGCTGTAAGGAGGGACAGATATGATAATATTTAACGCAACTATTAAAAGAATCCTCCAAAATAAAATAAGGCTGGTTATACTCATAATCATGCCTGCCCTATTCATCATAATGTTTGCAATGCAGAAGTTTACTTCTTTCACCATTGGTATTACCGATAAGGATAACTCCGATCTGTCGAAGAATTTGGTTTCAAGCCTTAAATCAATAGAAGGTGTCAAGCTTGTGCTGCAGGACGAAAAAGATATCTATGATAAGGCTGTAAGCTATCAGACGGAATATTCCATAATAATAGAGCCGGGTTTTGAACAGGCAGTTATGGAGGGAAAAGAACCTCAATTAAAAGAATTTTATATAAGCGAGAAGGAAAAGCTTTTTTATGCAAGAGCCTTTGTTGATAACTATGTCAGCAATATGAAACTCATAGCTGCAGGAACCGGCTATGACAAGGAAAAGTTTCAGGCAGCCCGGAAGGAATATGAAAACAGTAATCTGACCGTCACTAATGTGGGAAATACTTCAAAGGAAGCTGACCAGTCCCGTCTTGCCATGGGCTTCCTGGTCCAGTTCATGCTTTACATGGCTGTGGTAACAGCGGTTTCGATATTGGAGGATAAAAACAGCGGAGTATTCTACAGGGTATTCTATGCACCGGTGTCCCTGAAGAGATATCTCTTTGAAAATCTTACGGCTTTCCTGACCATTGGAATTATTCAAGTTATCTTGATCCTTGCGCTGGTAAACATCATCTTTGGACTGGGGCTTGGTGTACAGACAGTGAATATGTATATACTGTTCATCGTATTTGCAATAGTCTGCCTATCCCTGGGAATGCTCATAGTTTCAGTGGCTAAAAAGCCAATTTATGCATATACCATAATCATGATTATAACTACACCCCTTGTTATGCTTGGCAGCTGCTACTGGCCCAGGGAATTGATGTCAGATACTATGAACAAGGCAGCCCGCCTTCTTCCTACAACCTGGGTGATGAGTGGAGTTGATAAACTGCTTTACGATGGGAAGAGCTTGACAGGTATCCTGCCTGAAATTGCCATGCTTCTTATCTTTGCCGGAATCTTTATGGCAGGGGGGCTATTCAAGAAGATTGATGTTGCAAAATAAATCCTATATAATAGTAATAAAGTATAATCTTTGGAAAACAGGTGTTACAATGAAGCACGCGTATAGTACGTTACTGGTGATATGGCTTATAGTCGGGCAGTCTGTCTACTCAAATCCAGATATATACGGCATAGCATCCCTGCTGGGTGTTCTATGCCTTTTTATCATTAAGGAACGGTATATTGACAACAAATATGGTTCTCTGCTATTCCTGGCGGCAGTTTTGCTGGTTTCAATCTATAAACACTCTTTTATCCTTCTGTGGGGTATATCTGTATTGGATTTTATGTACTTTGGAAATTATATAGTGGCATTGTTAATCCTGACAGCTGCAGTGTGGGCTGTCTTACTGAAAGGAGAATATGACTTCTGCCTTCCTCTGCTGTCAGCTCTGCTATTCGGTTATATTGTCCGGATCAAAGAGAATAATGAAAAAAAACACCTGGAACTTCTGGACAAGGAAAGGCGCCTGCGGTATGACCTTGAGAGATCTCAAAGCGAATTAATCAGGTCAAAAGAAGAGATTGAACAACTTGTTGAAATAAGGGAAAGAAACCGAATAGCCCATGAGATACATGATAATATAGGTCACAGCATTGCAGGAATAATTTTTCAACTGGAAGCCGGCACAAGATACCTCCGGAGGGATATTGACAAAAGCGAAGGTATTTTCAGGCTGTGCAGCCAAAAGCTTTCTGAAGCACTGGAGCTTACAAGAAATACAGTGTACAATATCCGGGTCATTAAGAAGAACGGTATTGAATATATTGAGGAGATAATAGGCGATTTTAAGTTCTGCAGGGTGAGCTTTGAACATGCCGGGGATTTCAGCAGGGTTTCAGCCTTAAATATGAAGATACTTCAGGCAAATATCAAGGAAGCTCTTACCAATGCCTCCAAATATTCAAAGGCTTCCAATATTGAATTAAAACTTGATATCAGAAGAAATAATATCAGACTTTTCTACAGGGATGATGGGGTAGGGTGCAGTAACATAAAAGAGAACGTAGGGCTTTCAGGCATGCGGACAAGAGTCAGGGATGCAGGCGGGATTATTTCAATAGACGGCAGCAATGGGTTTCTCATTGTATGCAATCTTCCTGTCAGAAATGAGGAAAATTTGGATGGTGAAAAAGTTTGAAGATTTTGATTGTTGACGACGATACCCTGGTCAGGGAAGGCTTGAAAATGATTCTTGAAACAGAAGAGGGTTTTGAGGTGGCAGGCACTGCAGCAAATGGACAAGAAGCTGTAAGGTTCTGTGCGGAAGTGAAGCCGGATATCATACTAATGGATATACGGATGCCTGTTATGGATGGGGTACAGGCAACAAAGCTCATAAAGGAACAGTTTGCAGACGTAAAGGTGCTGCTCCTTACTACCTTTAAGGATATCGAATACATAAGAAGCGCTGTGGCTAACGGTGCAGAGGGATATGTACTTAAGAGCAATTCCTCCGAAGGCATTATTGAGAGCATAAAAACCGTATACCGTGGAAATGTTGTCTATGAAAAAGAAGTAGCGGGGCTTATCTCCGGCATGTTGGGGACGGAAGAGAAGATGAGCGCCGAAGAGTTAGGCATATCAAAAAAGGAATACGAATTAATGGCTATGGTCAGTGAGGGACTATCGAATAAGGAAATATCACAGAAGCTTTATATGAGCGAGGGAACTGTGAGAAATAATATATCGGCACTTCTTGCAAAGCTGGACCTGAGGGACAGAACCCAGCTGGCAGTGTTTTTTATCCGAAAAATTGAATAGAGGAAGGGGCTTTCTATACTCCGTATAATGCTGTAAAATATTAGATATAAAAGGAATTCAAACATGTAGGATGGATATGCACAATGAGAATAATGGTGAAATTCCTCTGGAATAATGTAAAAGAGAATAAATTCAGGAGTTTTCTAATAATATTTGCAGTGGCTCTATCCTGCGCATTATCGCTGGTTGCAAACACCTTAAGCAAAACCATTGATAATTCTCTCGTCAGACAGATACGGAGCCAGGTAGGCAGTGCAGAGATATGTGTAATGCCGGACAGCAAGCTCTCAACAGTGAATGTGGATCCTTCTTTTATAAAAAAATTGAGTGAGAAGCTTGAATACATGGTGCCCGTGGTAGTTTCACAGGGGATGTATTCCTCTGCCGGCGGCGAGAATGTGAAGTTGGCCATGAATGGCTATAATTTAAAAGACCTAATGTTGATGAATCCTATAGAATTGAAAAAGGATTTGGAACTGGGACCCTTTACCGGTAATAAAGTGATTATCAGCGAGAAGCTTGCAGAGAAGTATGGACTTGATGTTGGACAACCATTAACGGTAAAGATGGCAAATCAGAGTATAGAACTCAAAATAGTGGCCATAGGGCGGGAGGAAGGGCTATTTGGTAATGAAAGCCTTGATTTCAGCGTGGTACTTCCGATAGAAACAATGCAGAAAGCCTTTAATCTTGAATCATTGGTGACCTTTGTATATACAAAGCCTGCACCTGGTGTGGACAAGGCTTCCGTAATGAAATACCTGAGCGATAACTTAACGAACTATATTGTGAAGGATATTGTATCCCAGGATTATATTGAAAGGAATACTGCTGCCGTTACCCGCTCTCTTTCCCTGCTGTGTATTGTAGTACTGCTCCTAAGCAGTTTTATAATATACACAGCGGTAAAGGTCATAGTATTAAACCGCCTTCCTGTTGTAGGAACTTTCAGAAGTATCGGAGCTACAAGACTTACGGGAAACTTCATATTGATATGTGAAAGCCTTTTGTACGCAGTAATTGGTTTCATGTCCGGAATAATGCTTGGAATGGGTGCTCTGTATCTGTTGGCCTTAATTTATTCCAAAAGTCTTGGTATTTTCAGACCAATAATTACTGTAGATGCTGTGGATGTTATAATTGCATTTGCAATATGCGTTCTCCTATCAGTAGTCAGCTCAATAGTGCCTGTTCTGCAGGTGAACAATTATTCTTTAAAGGAGTTAATCTTAAATTCTCCTCCCAGGGAGAAAAAACTTCTGCCATGGAAGGGAATATGCGCTGCAATACTGATACTCGCTGCTGTATTTGGACTGTTAATAAGAAAAGCTGGAGATATTCAGACTGGCTATGAGGCAGTGGTATATATAATTTGTGTAATCGCGGGTGGAATGCTGGCGGTTCCATTTATTGTAAGGTTGTTTGCAGAGGCCTTGTGGCCTTTCTATGGAAGAGTTTTTGGAAATGAAGGTGTTCTGGCCCTCAGAAACCTTAGAACCGATAGAAATCTTATGAATAACGCATCTATGGCCTATATGGGAGTTGCAGTGATGCTTCTTGTGAATATTTTATGCAGCAGCCTTGGTAATGTAGTGAACAATTCGGTAAAGGCATATAAATATGATGTTTTAATGGAAGGGTGGTCCATGGATGATGACTTCAGAAAGGCGTCAGAGCAGGTTCAGGGCATAGGTGAGACCTATGGCATTTATACAGCCTATGGAGCAAAAATAGATGGGACAAGCGATATGATCACGAGAATAGACGGAGTGGACCCGGAAAAATTTTTTGAGTTCTATGATTACGAGATAGACGGAAATCCCGGGGACGTGGTTAATAAGCTGGGTCAGGGCAGGAATATCATACTTTCTGAGGTGATTAAAGACCAGTATAACTTTAAAGTTGGAGATAACATTACTGTTGTTTTGGACAATACTAAACTGTCATATAGAATAATCGGTTTCTTTAATACTTTTATGTACAACGGAAGCTTCGCCTTGGTTTCGGACGAATTGTTGAAGAGAGATCTTAATACAAAACTGTATTCGCAGATTCTTGTCAAAACAACGAAGGAACCTTCGGTGGTAAAAAAGGCGCTTCAGGATAAGTATTCCTCGAAATATGTATTTATCAAGAGTATTGATGAGGCCAAGAGGGATTATGCAAAAGCAAATAGAACGACAATAAATATGCTTGGGTTGTTCACAATAATTATCATGATTATAGGGAGCTTCGGCATAGTCAATAACTATATAATAAGCTATATGAACAGGAGACACAGCTTTGCCATACTAAATTCTATTGGTATGACCAGAGGCCAGAATATTAAGATGCTTTTAATTGAGGGTGCAGCGGTTGGAACTATTGGCAGTATTTCAGGTATGCTTGGGGGATTGTCGCTGTTAAATGTAATCTCAGTTTTAATAATAGCACTGACAAAGGTAGAAATAACCATGAATTATCAAGTCAGTACCTTGATAGGGACCTTTTGCGGTGGAATACTGATAACAACTATTGCTTCAACAGTACCAGCATTAAATGCTTCAAGAATAAATGCTGTTGAATCTCTGAAACTGGAGTAGTGAAAAACAATATTTTAAACGGATAGGAAGAATGCTCTTCTATTGTTTTGAATTGTATTTTTGTTTAAACGTAAAAATACCCGGGCTTAATGCGTATAATTTAAGCCCGGGTATTTATATATTATATAGCTGCACAATCGGCATAAAAAGTCTCTGCTGGACTTTCTGCCTGCACAGGAGCGTATTCTTTACATAATAGAGCTCTTATATATCCTCGGTCCTTTGCGGTGGATTCTATATAGAAACCTCTTCCATAATAAAATCTAACAAGTGACAGCATTCTGGATGCGGTATGAAGATACAGGTGACTTACGCCGGCCTCCATCATCGAATTGTCCACTGCATTCATCAATATCCTACCCACTCCATTGTTTTGATAGCTGGAACTTACTCCAAACCTGCTCAGATAAGCAGTATGATCCGGTTTTGTTTCAACTCTGACACTGCCGATAACAGAGCCGTTGGCCACAGCTACCAGCACAAGTTTAGTCTCCAGATCCGTTTTTATTTCGGAATAGGCTTCACTAAGAGCAGCAAGCGGGTAATTGATTTCAGCACCTCTTGCATAAGATTCAAAAGCTTCCCTTGTTATTTCTTGAATTTGAGGAATATCTTCCTCTACAGCCTTTCTAACCACAAAGACCATTTTTTCCATCGATCTACCCCCAGTACATTAATATTTGTTAAATTAAGAAGGATAAGTACATGTAATTCTCAAGGTATACAATAATGATGAAAATATGCCAAAATCTGGCCGTATGTACTTTTTGAGAATTCTCTCTTTTGGACAACTGTAATATATATTGCAGTAGATAATTATTCGTATGCGAATAATTATACAATCATATAGTATATTATGCAACAATAAATTTATGTTTTTTTGATATATTTTTATGAACATATGAATGGGAGAATATCAGGAAAGTCTACTCCAAATCTATTTCATAGCCATAGACTGTGGCTTGCTTTGTGTCACAGTAAATCGTCAAGGTAAGGCTGTTGTTATTATACTTGATATTCTTGTAAATCAATCTGTTTACGTCATATTCCGTTGCCTCTTCTGTTGGCTTTCCATAGATTTCTATGGCTTTACTTTTGGGGTCTCCGGGCCCTAGTAATCCTATCTTTATAATGGGAGCATCGGTATTTTGTTCAAAGTTGGAATAGGTTATCTCTGTAATTTTACCGCTGCCGTTCTTTTTGATCACCATAAGGAAGGAACCGTAACCATTGTCACCGCCATCATTAAAGAATAACGTATTTTCTGTAGAAGAGGATTTCGATATATATTTTTTATAGGATGCAGTTACTGTATTATAATCATCCATCAGGTTCATTCCGCCTATACTGTATTTACCGTATTGATTATCCGTTTTAGGCGTGGTCTCAACCGTCGAGGGTTGAGGAGAGGTTGTTGAGCCTGCAGCTGTGTTTGAAGTTGCACTTTTCTCATCGTTCAAATACTGTACATTCTTTATATCCGATTTATATATCTTCCACTGTCCATTGATCTTCTTGAGATGATGAATGGTGGTTGTTCTATTATTTCTGAAATCCGGGCCTTTGAACTTTTCTGTCAACATTACTACTTCCACCTGAGCATCATTGCTGCTGGTGGATAAAGTAGTCAGGCTTTCAATAGTATACCTCAGGTCATAATTATCAAATACTTTTTTAAGACTATCCTTAGTTGCTTCGATTTGACCGTCAGTTACATAAATCGTGGAGAGATACTTATCCATATTTTCTTCCTGCATTGCAGCGAGGTTTAAAGCTATAACCGAACGTATCCCATCGGAGGGATTTACGGCAGCATCGGAAGAATTCATTTTTTCATCCATATACTCAACCTTTTGTATATCACTCTTGAATATTTTCCAGGTACCGTTACTATTCTTAAGATGATGAACAAAAGTGGATCTGTTATCACGGAAGGCAGGGCCACTTTTCTTTCTAGTTACCTGTACAACCCTTACCTGTGCATCATCGGTCTTTTCAGTAAGCAGTTCAAAGTTTTCAATTGTATATTCCAAATCATAATCTTTAAAAAGTGTATTTAATTGTTCTTTTGTCTGAGCGAGTTGTTCGGAATTCAGAGAAACAGTTGTTAAGTATTTATCCCAATCCTCCTGTTCCATGGCTTCTGCATTTGCATCTATAACGGAGCGCAATTGAGTTTCTGCTGTATCCTTGGAAATACCTGCAAATTGCTGAGTCCCAATGCCAGCTATGACGTATTTGATTTTATCTCTGTAAATAATAACGGAAAATAGAGAGCCTATGGTGACGACTGCTGCGAGTATAATGATAAGCATCAACTTGATGCTTATACCATTTTCTGAAAGGTTACTTTGATGTATATATCTTTCAGTTGGAGCATTAGAGACATGTTCCTCATTAAGCTTGAAGTTATATGGATGTTCTTCAGGAGCTTGACCGATTACTGGAGCCCCCCCTGTAGTATCAGACCCGTTATCAGGTCGCCTTTGACCACATTTGAAGCAGTACAGAGCCTCATCACTCAGTTCGGCACCACATTTTATACAATACATGCAATTTCCTCCTTTGTAGAATTTCTGCCTTTCTAAAGAGAAACTAATACAATATTATTATGTAAAATTATGCGAATTGTGCATATAAAACTATTATAGTTTCATTTTTTAGTAAAAGCTATATTATTCCGATATAGCAGTACCATATAAAAATCAAGAACAAAAATACATTGAGCTGTGCCATAAAAATTGGAGTTTTTGGTACAGCTCAATATATGAATTTATATAAATAATACTTTTTAATCACTTAACGGGCGCGGCTGAAAGGCAAGAAATACTGCATTCCATAGGTCGTCAGAGGGGAAGTGGAATAATAAACCTCCATCCTCGAAGCGGTTTTGGGCATTCTCCGGTAAGGCACTGCTTCCCTGATTCATATGCACAAAGTGTATACCGTCA
>JAUZPH010000073.1 GCA_030706065.1 Bacillota bacterium
GGGATGCCTGCTGAACTATGAGGCAGATACCTACTATGAAGCTTCCCTGGCAGAACCTATGTCCTGTATTATAGGAGCCTTCCATGCAAGCTTCCATACAACAATGGGAAGCTATGAACACAAGATGGGAATAGTAGAAGGCGGAAAGCTGGCTATTCTTGCAGGAGCCGGCCCAATGGGACTTGGTGCCATCGACTACGCTCTGCATTGTGACAGAAGGCCTTCCCTGATTGTTGTATCAGATGTTGATGATGCAAGGTTGAAGAGAGCAGAAAAAATATTCGATGTTGAAGAAGCAAGAAAAAATGGAATAGAACTGATATTTACCAATACAAGAAATGTTGAAAATCCTGTTGAGCATTTAATAGGATTAAGCGGCGGAACAGGCTTTGACGATGTTTTTGTGTATGCACCGGTAAAGCCAGTAGTAGAACAGGGTGACAAGATCCTTGGAAGAGACGGCTGCTTGAACTTCTTTGCAGGCCCGACAGATACTAAATTCTCGGGAGAGGTCAATTTCTATAATGTTCACTATGGTTCAACCCACATAGTCGGAACTACCGGCGGAAACACCGATGATATGATTGAATCGCTGAGAATGACCGAAAAAGGGCTAATAAATCCTGCTGTAATGGTCACGCATATCGGAGGGCTGGACAGCGCTGCGGAAGCTACCCTCAGATTAACTGAGGCGCCTGCAGGAAAGAAACTTATATATACAAATATAGATATGGAGCTTACTGCAATAGCTGACTTTGAAGAAAAAGGAAAGACAGATGTTCATTATGCAAGGCTTGCAGAGATCACTAATAAGAACAGAGGGCTGTGGTGCACAGAGGCAGAAAAGTATCTATTGGAAAACTGGGGGAAATAATAATGATATCAAAAAACGTGTTAGTGGTGAATAAATCAGGAATACATGCAAGGCCTGCGTCAATGTTTGTCGGTACAGCAGGAAAGTTCAAGTCAAAGATAACAATTACCAAGGATGAAAAACAGGGAAATGCCAAGTCAATATTCAACATTCTGGCACTGGCTATAGGAAGTGGCAGTAATGTGACAATTTCGGCGGAAGGCGAGGATGCTGCAGAAGCGGTAGATTCACTAGTGGCATTGATTGAATCCAAGTTTGGAGAAGAATAGAATTTGAGTGTAATGAGGTGATTGGATGAAAAAAGGAATTGCAGTGTCAAGCGGTTATGTCATCGGAAAAGTTTTCTTAAAGACTGTCGAGAAAATAGTCATTGAGGAAAAAACTGAGATAGATATAGAGGAAGAAAAGAAAAGGCTTGAAAATGCTTTAGATGCTTCTAAAGAACAGCTCACAATAATTAAGGATAAGACGGCAGCAGAGATTGGGGAAGAGGAAGCAGCCGTATTTACCAGTCATCTTATGATGCTTGATGACCCTGAGTTTATCGGTGCAGCGTTACAAAATGTCGAAGAGAATTGTGTAAGTGCTGAAATTGCAGTTACCGCTGTTACGGATATGTATCTATCCATATTCTCCGGAATGGAGGATGAATATATGAGGGAAAGAGCTGCCGATGTAAAGGATGTTGGGGAGAGGATTCTCAGAAACCTCACAGGAAGTATTTCAGACGGCATGTCGGAGCTTGAGGAAAATACCGTTGTTGTAGCCCATGACCTGACTCCTTCCGATACTGCTCAATTGGATAAGAGCAAGGTAGTGGGGTTCCTGACGGATATCGGCGGACGGACCTCTCATACCGCCATCATGGCGAGAACCCTTGAAATTCCGGCGGTGGTAGGCCTCCAGGATATTACCTCCAGTGTTAAAACCGGGGATATAATAATTATAGACGGAGTTGAAGGAACAGTAATTATCAACCCCGATGCGGATATCACAAGGTTATATGAGGAGAAAAAAGCTGCACTGCAGGCAGAAAAGGATAAGCTGAAGAAGCTTGTAAACACAAAAACCGTGACCAAAGCAGGCAGGGAGATAATTGTTGCAGGAAACATAGGATCTCCGGAGGATATTCATAAAGTAATTGAAAATGGCGGCGAGGGAGTTGGCCTGTTTAGAACAGAGTTCTTATATATGGACAGAGACTCTCTGCCTACGGAAGAGGAACAGTTTGAGGCTTATAAATATGTTGCGGAAAAGATGGAGGGAAAGCCTGTTGTAATCAGGACACTGGATATAGGCGGGGATAAAAAGCTTTCATATCTGCCGCTGCCGGAGGAAATGAATCCCTTCCTGGGCTATAGGGCAATTAGATTGTGCCTGGACAGACAGGATATCTTTAAAACCCAGCTCAGGGCAATACTCAGGGCCTCAGCTTTCGGAAGAATTCAAATAATGTTCCCCATGATAAGCTCTTTGGAAGAAGTAATGAGTGCAAAAGGAATTCTCAAAGAGTGCATGACAGAATTGAGCAGTGAAGGCAAGGCCTTTGATGGAAACATAGAGGTTGGAATTATGATAGAAATACCATCGGCAGCGGTTATTGCAGATGAACTGGCAAAGCATGTTGACTTCTTCAGTATCGGTACCAACGATCTCATCCAATACACCCTTGCTGCCGACAGGATGAATGAAAAGATTTCCTATCTTTATAATCCTATGCATCCGGCGGTACTCAGGCTGATCAAGATGACCATAGATGCAGCTCACAAGGAAGGAAAATGGTGTGGAATGTGCGGAGAAATGGCAGGGGATGAAGCGGCTATTCCGACACTTCTGGAATACGGCCTAGACGAATTCTCAATGAGTGCTTCTTCCATACTGGGAGCAAGGCAGATTATAATAAACAGTTAGACTATGGATGCGAAAATTTATTTTAAACTTTTCGCCAAGTATGTAAAATTTCCTTTGAATGAGCAACAATAAAAATCCGTGAAGATTGGATATTTTATTGTTGCGATATATGATGAAATTTTACATACGGAAAAATCGGTGAAGATTCGATATTTTCTCAGGCGAATACTAAAGGTTTAAATTTCCGCATCCTTACAGCCAACAAGCGGTTAAAAGCTTGTTGGCTTTTTTTATTGGTAGATATAAAATAAAGGAGTATATGTACCGGGATTACATATATGTTCAATATTGTCATTGAATATTAGTGACAATATTGAACAAAGTTGTCCGCTATTTCCATGACCAATATTGAAGTTGTTATCGTTGAAATAACGTTTACATCGGTTTATAGTTAAGTTGTGGAAATTGTTCGGAGGAGGAAATAAAATGCAAACAGCAAACACTGGAAAGTCATTTGTAACTAAAGGCGGCACAGGGAAGGCCAAGGTACAAAAGTTTGGTTCATTCCTTTCAGGAATGGTAATGCCAAATTTACCAGCATTCATTGCTTGGGGACTTATAACCGCAATATTTATTCCGGCAGGCTGGATACCGGACGCATACTTTGCCAAGCTGGTAGATCCTACAATCAAATACTTGCTTCCGTTACTGATAGGCTATACCGGAGGTAAAATTGTATATGGCACCAGAGGTGGGGTTGTAGGAGCAATTGCTACAATAGGAGTTGTAATTGGTGCATCAATTCCAATGTTCCTGGGGGCCATGATAGTAGGTCCTTTAGCAGGATATCTCATGAAAAAGTTTGACAAGGTTATTGACGGCAAGATTCCAATGGGCTTTGAAATGCTGGTAAATAACTATTCAGCCGGTATTTTAGCCATGATCTTTGCAATGTTCTCCTATTGGGGAATCGGACCGGTTGTATCCACTATTACAACTGCCATTGGAAATGCAGCTCAATGGATAACAGATCAGGGGATAATTCCGCTAATTTCTCTGATAGTTGAGCCGGGTAAGGTCTTATTCCTGAACAATGCAATAAATCACGGTGTGTTCGATACACTGGGAGTTCAGCAGGTTCATGATGCAGGAAAGTCAATCTTCTTCTTACTTGAGACAAACCCAGGCCCGGGACTTGGAATACTGCTAGCTTATTGGCTGTATGGTAAGGGAAACGCCAAACAATCGGCACCGGGAGCTATCATTATTCAATTCCTCGGTGGTATACATGAGATATATTTCCCATATATACTGATGAATCCGGTATTATTACTGGCAGTAATAGGCGGAGGAATGTGTGCAGACTTTGTATTTGTCATTACAAAGGCAGGACTGGTCGGACCACCTGCACCGGGAAGTATATTCGCAGAAATCACCATGGCTCCAAGGGGAGGTTTGTTACCGGTACTGGCAGGTGTAGTTGTAGGTGCGGTAGTTTCCTTCCTGATAGCTTCCTTCTTTGTTAAGAGAAGCAAGGCAACAGCAGACGAGGAATTTGAAACTGCAAAAGAAACTACAAAGGAATTAAAGGCGGAGAGCAAGGGACAGAAGGCTGCGGTAATTACAGCAGTTCCAAAGCTGATAGTTTTTGCATGTGACGCCGGAATGGGCTCATCAGCCATGGGAGAATCCATACTCAAAAAGAAATTAAAAGAAGCAGGATTCGATGTAAATGTAAAGCACTCAGCAGTCAGTGAAATACCAAGGGATGCTGAAGTTGTTTTCACACAGGAAAGCCTCGCCGTAAGGGCGGCTCAGGTTGCACCCCAGGCGCAGATTGTTACCATCAAGAATTTCCTTGATAATTCAACCTACGATGACTTTATAAAGACTTTAAAAAAATAAATGAATGGCGATGAGATCATGTTAGAATTGAATGCCAGACAAAAATTTATTTTAAATACAATAATAGAGAAAGGTCCTTTAGATATAAAGGACCTCTCTCAGCAATTTGACGTAAGCAACAGGACAATATCAAGAGAAATTGTTATTGTCAATAAATTTTTATTTAACAAAAAGGTCAATATACAGGAAAGAAATTCAATAGTCTATGCTAGGGGCAGTGAAGAGAATATTAAAGAGTTAAAACAGTTTTTAAGGGATATACCCCTGCAGTGGCTCCTGTCACAGGACCAAAGAATAATTCTCATCATAGCCCAGCTTTTAAGTGCAGAGGAACCATATAAATCTGCTTTTTTTGGTTATCAATTTAATGTGGTGGAGGGAACCATCAGTCTTTATATAGATAAAATAGAACAATGGTTGAAGCTCCGTAATCTGACTTTATGCAGGAAGAGAGGCTTCGGAATAAGTATTGAGGGGCCCGAGTGGCTTAAAAGGAATCTGTTCATGGAAATGCTTTACGAGTACAAGAGTTTTGATGAGCTTTTGGCCTTTGTTTATGGCAGCAGGAAAGATCCTGCCATTAGTACTTTTTTTAAAATCCTTTTTGATGAAAAGCTGATAAATACAACAAAGGGAATATTGGAACTGGTTAAAACAGAGATGTTCAATTTGGATGATATGGCTTATTTAAGCTCCTTTATATATATTTTACTTTCCTTGAGGAAGACCAGGCTTGGAGCAGGTATAAACCTTCCTTCCTATCTGGTTCATGATGTTTTGACAGCCGATGAATTTTCATATACAACCAGGATAAGAGAATATCTGTATTCTGCGGATATGGAAATTTCCGATGATGAACTGGTATATATAGCTATACAGCTTATGGGAAACAGGTATGTTTATAAAGGGGACAGGAAGTTTGAGCAGCTTGGAGTTTCTCTGGAGGATATATCTTCAGAACTTGTCTATGAAGTGGCAAAAAGGATGAAAACCCCGATAGAATGTGACGAGCAGCTGATTTTAGGCTTATCACAGCATTTTAATCCGGCATTATACAGGATCAACATGGGGATACAGGTAAAAAATCCACTGGTGGAGCAAATTAAGGAATACTATAAGGATTTGTTCAAGGCAGTTAACTACGCCTGTAAATTGGTTTTTTCAAAATATAATATTAAAATGCCGGAGGATGAGATTGGTTATATAACCATGCATGTGGGAGCCGCCCTTGAAAGAAGCAGCGCACGCAATAACAGGCTTTCGGTATTGGTGATCTGCCCCAGCGGTATCGGAACTGCCAGAATACTGGCCAATAAGATAAAGCATGCGATACCTCAGATTGAAACAGTGAGTTTATCCTCTGTAAAGGACTGGAATGAAAGCTATAATGATTTTGACATAATATTGTCCACGGTAAATATAGATAACCAGACTAATAAAAAAAATATAATTGTCGTGTCTCCTTTTTTCCGAAGGGAGGATATCGACAAGGTTGACGAATATATTAAGACTGGTAATCCAAGAGGAAGCCTGTTTAAAAATTTTGCAGTTCCTTCAGATAAGGAGAAGGAGGATAGTCTGGACAGAAGCTACAGTATTATGAATTATATACTGGAAAACATTCAGCTTGAGGTTTTGGAAGCAAATTCTTTTACTGAAATTGTCTCTATGATAACTGGTAATCTGTTAAGGAAGTCTTTGATAACCGATGCAGAAGAGACTAAAAACCTGATAATGTACAGAGAAGAGATGGGCAGTGTAGTAGTTCCGGGCAGCCATCTGGCACTGCTTCATACAAGGTCGGACAGTGTAAAAAATCCTTTAATCGGTGTGTATAGGCTGAAGGAGAATGTTGTATTAAAAAGCGTCGGTTTTGCAAATGAAAGTGTGGATACTTTTATTCTTCTGCTGGCAAGAAAAAATGAGATTGCCTACAGTCTTGAGCAGCTAGGCAAGGTAAGTATCTCGTTAATAGAGAATAAAAATTTTATCGATGTATTAAGATTTGGGGACATTAAGGATTTGCGGAGTTTCCTTGTACAAATATTCAATGAGGAGGTAAACTGAATGAATGCTGAAATATTAAGTGAGGACAATATATTGTTGAACGTAAAACCGGAAAGCAAGACAGAGGCTATAGAGAGAGCGGGGAGATTGCTTGTACAAAATGGTTATGTAGAAGTGGGCTATATAGAAGGCATGCATAAGAGGGAGGCTCAGATTACAACCTACGGAGGTAATGGAGTAGCTATTCCTCATGGTATGAATGAGTATATAAAGTATATAAGGCAGTCAGGCATTGTAGTTATCCAATATCCTGAGGGTGTTGATTTCGGCAGCGGAAATACAGCCTATATAGTTATAGGAATTGCAGGCAAAGGTGAAGAGCATATGGATATTCTTTCAAAGATTGCAGTCACCTGCCTGGAGGAAGAGAATGTTCAGAAGCTCGTTAAAGCCGCTTCCAAACGGGAAATTATAGAAATGCTTATGGGGAATGAAGGTTGATAAAATAACACAAATATAGATGCGGAAATTTATCTTTAAATTTATCGCCTAGTATGTAAAATTTCTTTTGAATGAGCAACAATAAAAATCCGTGAAGATTGGATATTTTATTGCTGCGATATATGATGAAATTTTACATACGGAAAAATCGGTGAAAATTCGATATTTTCTCAGGCGAATACTAAAGGTTTAAATTTCCGCATCCTTATAGACTGGAGTGAGAATATGATTGTGACAGTTACCTTAAATCCCGCCGTTGACAAAACCATTGAAATTGAAGGCTTTGCCATAGGCAGTGTAAACAGGGTTTCCAGTGTCAGATTGGATGCCGGCGGAAAGGGTATAAATGTGTCGAAGGTTATTCAAAGCCTGGGAGGAAGCAGCAGGGCAGTAGCAGTTCTTGCAGGCCGAAGCGGCGGCTTTATCAAAGAATATCTTGATGCTGCCGGTATTGAAAATCACCCTGTATATGTAGAGGGAGAAACAAGAACAAATATAAAGGTAGTGGACAAGAAAAATAAAACCAATACGGATATAAATGAGAATGGGCCGTTGATTCCCGAAGAAAGCCTGAAGGAAGCTGCAGATAAGTTTTCGGAAGGGCTGGAAGCAGGAGATGTGCTGGTTTTGTCGGGGAGCATTCCCAAAAATGTAGATAAAGCTATATATAAAACATGGATTGAAAAGGCAAAGGAAAAGGGAGTAAAGGCCATTTTGGATGCCGACGGAGGGCGTTTCAGGGAAGGCATCAAGGCAGGCCCATATTTAATCAAGCCTAATATAAGAGAATTGGAAGAATTCTTTGGACACGAGCTGAAGGGGACAAAGGAAACTGTTGAATATGCTGAAAAGTTATTTGAATATGGCATAGAGATAATAGTTGTTTCCCTTGGTGGAGATGGCGCATTATTTATTAAAAAAGATTGTGCCATTTTAGCCCATGGAATGAAGGTCAAGGTAGAGAGCACCGTCGGTGCAGGGGATTCCATGGTAGCAGCCCTGGCCTTTGCTATCGAACAAGGTTACTGTTTTGAGGAAACAGTCAGGCTGGCTGCAGCCTGCGGTACTGCAAGCGTTATGACCAAGGGAACACAGGCGGCAGGCCTGGACTTGATAAATGAGTTAAAAGAAAAAGTTACTATTGAATATATAAATTCGGAAAGGGTGTGCTGATTTATGAAAACACGAGCAGTTAGATTGTATGGCAAGAGGGACTTGCGGCTGGAAGAATTTGAGCTGCCGGACATAAAAGAGGACGAAATATTGGTAAAGGTAGTTTCGGACAGCATATGTATGTCCTCCTATAAGGCTGCTATACTGGGTGAAGACCATAAGAGAGTTCCAAAGGATGCAGCTGTAAATCCGGTAATAATAGGACATGAAATGGCGGGAGATATAGTGGAGGTTGGGGCAAAATGGAAAGACCAGTTTAAGCCGGGCCAGAAGTATGCAATACAGCCGGCTTTGAATTACAAGGGAAGTATGGATTCACCGGGATACTCCTACAGGTACTGCGGAGGAGATGCTACTTATGCAATCATGCCTCAGGAAGTTATGGAATTGGGATGCCTGCTGAGCTATGAAGCGGATACTTATTATGAGGCTTCCCTTGCAGAACCGATGTCCTGTATTATAGGTGCCTTCCATGCAAGTTACCATACTAAAATGGGAAGCTATGAGCACAGGATGGGTATAGTAGAGGGCGGAAAGCTTGCCATTCTCGCAGGTGCCGGGCCTATGGGACTTGGCGCAGTAGACTATGCTCTGCACTGTAATCGAAGGCCTTCGTTGATTGTTGTTTCGGATGTCAATGATGCAAGATTGGAACGAGCAGCAAAAATATTCAATGCTGAAGAAGCAAAGAAAAGTGGAATAGAGCTTATATTTACCAATATACGGGATATTGAGGATCCCGTTGAACATTTAAGAAAATTGAGCGGCGGTACAGGCTTTGACGATGTTTATGTCTATGCACCGGTAAAGGCGGTAGTGGAGCAGGGAGACAGGATTCTTGGCAGGGACGGCTGTCTAAACTTCTTTGCAGGTCCAACGGATACAAAGTTTTCGGGAGAGGTCAATTTCTATAATGTTCACTACGGCTCTACTCATATAGTCGGAACCACCGGCGGAAACACCGATGACATGATAGAATCGCTGAGAATGACTGAAAAGGGCTTGATCAATCCGGCAGTAATGGTCACTCATATCGGAGGCCTGGACAGTGCTGCGGAAGCCACTTTGAAATTACCGGAAATACCGGGAGGCAAGAAACTCATATATACAAATATAGATATGGAGCTTACCGCAATAGACGACTTCGAGGAAAAAGGAAAGACAAATGTTCATTTTGCAAGGCTTGCGGAAATAACTAAGAGAAACAAAGGTATGTGGTGCGCAGAGGCGGAAAAATATCTTTTGGAAAGTTGGGGGAAATAGCGGTGATATCAAAGAATGCTGTGGTATTGAATAAACAGGGTATGCATGCCAGGCCCGCTTCAATGTTTGTGGGTGCGGCAGGTAAGTTCAAATCAAAGATAACCATTGAAAAAGGTGAGAAACAGGGGAATGCGAAGTCCATATTCAGCCTTTTGGCCCTGGGTATTATCCAGGGCTCCGAGGTAAGAATCTTTGCCGAAGGCGAGGATGAGGCTGAAGCGGTAGATACTCTCATAGGACTTATCGAATCAAGGTTTGGGGAAGAGTAGAATTTGATAATGCGGGGTGATGGGTTGAAAAAGGGGATTGCAGTATCAAGCGGATATGCTATCGGAAAGGTTTATCTTAAGGCTGATTTGGAGATAGTCGTACCGGTTAAAACTGAAATAAATAGAGAAGAAGAGAAGAAAAGGCTTGAAGCTGCTCTGGAGGAATCGATGCAGCAGCTGAAAATCATCAAGGAAAAGGCTGCGATAGAGGTTGGAGAGCATGAAGCAGAAGTATTCACAGGGCATCTGATGATGCTCGAAGACCCGGAATTTATAGGTACGGCTTTACAGACGGTGGAAGAGGGAGGCGTCAGTGCAGAAGAGGCGGTTATAGCCTTTACGGATATGTACTTTAACATACTCTCCGAAATGGAGGATGAGTATATGAGGGAAAGGGCTGCCGATGTCAAGGATATAAAGGAAAGAATCCTCAGGAATCTCACAGGTACTGTCTCAGGCGTAGTTTCAGAGCTTGACGGGAACACCGTAATTGTGGCCCATGATCTAACCCCTTCCGATACGGCTCAATTGGATAAGAGCAAGGTAGTGGGGTTCCTGACGGATATCGGAGGGAGGACTTCCCATACTGCCATCATGGCAAGAACACTCGAGATTCCGGCAGTGGTAGGCCTCCAGGATGTTACTTCAAGTGTTAAAACAGGTGATACGGTAATTGTGGACGGAGTAGAGGGAACGGCAATTATCAATCCTGATGAGCAGACCTTAAAGCTGTATGAGAAGAGAAAAGCTGAGCTGCAGGCGGAGAAGGACGAACTGAAGAAGCTTGTAAACACAAAAACCGTGACCAAGGCCGGCAGGGAGATCATTGTTGCGGGGAATATAGGCTCTCCAGAGGATGTCCATAAGGTAATTGAAAATGGCGGTGAGGGAATAGGACTGTTCAGGACGGAGTTCCTATATATGGACAGAGACTCCCTTCCTACGGAAGAGGAACAGTTTGAGGCTTATAAATATGCTGCGGAGAAGATGGAAGGAAAGCCTGTTGTCATTAGAACACTGGATATAGGCGGGGATAAAAAGCTTTCATATCTGCCGCTGCCGGAGGAAATGAATCCATTCCTGGGCTATAGGGCAATTAGATTATGCCTGGACAGGCAGGATATTTTCAAAACCCAGCTCAGGGCAATACTGAGGGCTTCAGCCTACGGAAGAATTCAAGTAATGTTTCCGATGATAAGCTCTTTGGAAGAAGTAATAAGGGCCAAGGAAGTTCTCAGATGGTGTATGTTGGAGTTAAGCAATGAAGGCAAAGCCTTCAATGGGGACATAGAAGTGGGAATTATGGTGGAAATTCCGGCAGCAGCAATTATTGCCGATGAACTGGCAAAACACGTTGATTTCTTCAGTATCGGCACCAACGATCTTATCCAGTACACCCTTGCTGCTGACAGGATGAACGAAAAAGTTTCCTATCTTTATAATCCAATGCATCCTGCAGTACTCAGGTTGATCAAGATGACCATTGATGCAGCCCATAAGGAAGGCAAGTGGTGTGGAATGTGTGGAGAAATGGCAGGAGATGAAGCTGCAATTCCTACGCTTCTTGAATACGGCTTGGACGAATTTTCAATGAGTGCCTCCTCCATGCTGAGAGCAAGGCAAATCATTATAAAC
>JAUZPH010000074.1 GCA_030706065.1 Bacillota bacterium
GCCCATCTCATAGCGGATTACTCCTTTAACTGCAATATCATGTGAAATCGCAGTGTTATGCGGTATTAATCTCCCTTTCGGGAGGCTATCCCCCTCTATGAGGCAGGTTACCCACGTGTTACTCACCCGTCCGCCGCTGGGGACCGAAGTCCCCCGCTCGACTTGCATGTGTTAGGCACGCCGCCAGCGTTCGTCCTGAGCCAGGATCAAACTCTCAATTTAAAAGTTTGAACTTAGCTTATCGCTTAAATAATTTTACAAGCTTTCGCTTGTCAAAAGAATCGCTGACCTATGATTTATTCTGTAAAGAATTTATCAATAACCTCTGTTCAATTTTCAAAGACCAACTTCAGATGGTTCACTTTATTCATTAAACCGCTTCAAGAAAATAATGAATCTTCACCATTTTTTATTGAAGCACAATTCAGTATAAAGTGAAACAGCTTACTTTGCCGTCATCCGACAGCTTTTAAATACTAACATTCTGCAACTGCTTTGTCAACTACTTTTTTATGTTGACGG
This sequence comes from Bacillota bacterium, assembly GCA_030706065.1. GTDB lineage: Bacteria > Bacillota > Clostridia > Clostridiales > Clostridiaceae > JAEZDX01. The sequence continues at coordinate 523 of JAUZPH010000074.1, forward strand.
TTGAGCGCAATTTATTGTCGTCTTCCGGCGACGTGTTTTATAATATCACAGCCAATAATATGATTCCTTATCTTATGCTCGTTCTAGCAAGGATAATTTAATGTTTCTTTGACTTCCTCTTAATTTCTCCATAAATCTTATATTGATACACCTGGGTGAGTATCCCTTACTCAAAATTTAAGGTATCAGTTGAGCAATAAAAAATCAGCTCAGGAATACAACGATTCCTGAGCTGATTTTTACCTTTTTCACTATCTCCTGTCAAAGAGCCTTCCAAAGAGTCCCCCTTCTTGCTTTCCTGCAGGAGTTACCTTTGTATACATCTGATCCCAATCCCTGATTATCATATCCTTATTCCTCATACCGCTTATTTCAGCCTTGAGAGAATTATTAATATCCTTTAGTACAAATGGACTTAATCTGTAAAGCATGTTCACCAGCGTTGTCTTTACCTGTACATATAGGTCTTCGCCATGCTGCTCTCTTGCGTTGAAGAAATAAATGATAAACTCTGCAAATATTTTGGCTCCTAGCGCCTTTTCATTCTCAATATTATCAGCAAGGATTGCTAAATACTTGGTAAAGAACAGCGCCTTTCTCTTTTCAATACAGAATACTTTCTTAATCACAGCATGTAAGGTCCATGTATTAACAGTCATTGCTGCCCTTGGCAGGAAGTGATCCAGAAGTTCTTCATACTTGCTTATGTCCATATTTTCAAGATAGAGGTTTGTGTTATTGAGAAGCTTATGCATATCATCCATCTCTTTTACCTTTTCAAACTCAGTAGCGAACCTTACCAAGGCAACCATATCAGGGGATGTCTTAATATTTCTTCTTACCTTTATATCCTCCATCTCTCTTATGAGATCTTCCTGATCCTCATAGCTCTTTGAAAGTGAAAGCATCATTTCGCACCCTGTAAGAATTCTTGTCTCCATTTGACTTCCCAAGGTCAGATTATCTTCTTTCATCACTGCAAGCAGTTCATAGCAAGCTTTGGGATAATCCTGTGTACCATCAATGCTGTCAAGATATCTTCCTATTGCTTCTACAAAGTATGCCCCTTTGTAACCGGAGATATCGTTAAATACATTCTTGACATAGTTCCAGAAGAATCTCTGCGGATTTGAAGCTATAGCGAGGTTACTTGCATATTCCTCGAATAATATCCCGTTACCGTACTTCAGCGTGCTCAGATGCTTTCTTAGTTCAGCAGCCTTTTCTGGGCTCTTGCTGTCAATCAAGTCTATGAATAACCCTACAGAATCCTTCGTATCTCCTTTTTCTTTCTGCTTGCTGTAGTACGATATTACTATACTGCATAATTCAGCTGCTTCCAGGTTCAACTCCTTAAGAAGAACTATCAGGTCATTCTTATTTGCTGCTATTTTCCCGGATCGAATCTGGTTCATGAGAAGATCGTTATATATCTTGTTAAAAATATCCTTGTTTGCTTCTACATAGAATACTCTTCTTATCAGGTTGTCATTCTCCAATATATTGACCTTGCTGAAAATATGGGGCAGACACCAGTTGAGGTATTCAGTATACCTTACATTGGTTACTTCATTCAATCTTACCCTTGTAGTTTTCAGCAATTGTATAAGCACTTCGGCATCTTCAGCAGATTGGATTGAAACACCAAGTCTTATAATCTCCCCAAGATGAGGGGTAACCACTACCTTGTTTCTCTCTTTAATACCCTCGATTTCCTCTATTACGCTGATAGTCTCAGGCGCAGGGAACATGAGAGGTATGGTGGATTCATATTCCTTGATTATAACTCCTAATATAGCCGGACTGAGCTTCACCTTGTCATCAGCTACAAGCTCCAGTATATTCATGCATTCTTCGGTATATCTATCAGTGCCTTCAATATGCTTCAGATAATATTCAAAGGCTTCCGAGAAATGTCCAACCTTATATTTAGGCATTTTGTCAAATACTGAAGAATTGTAATTCCAGAAATACTCATTCTTCTCCTTGGCACTGTCAAACAGGGCTTTAAATTCATCTATGAGGAACTTGAATCCATTCTCTGCAGCACTGACAAATAACCTCACATCATTTGCCCAGGCTTCTCCATTCTTTTTGCTTCTCTCAAGGAAGAACTTCACTGCCTCTGAAGAATTTTTTTTCAGGCTGGAATAATACCTGACCAGTATATTGGCAAAGTATTCTTTAGCATCCACAATGGAGTCCAGTACTGTATGCAATTCCTTGCTCTGACTTGACAAGCCGCTTACGCAATTGCTTAGGAACTTCTCGTACTCCTCCTTCGCAGTCCAATGATGGTCATTTCTTATTAGATACTCCATGATAATTATCATATAAAATTGTATCTGCTTTGCCTTCATGGAATCCAATGCTGTGCTTATTGCCTTGATTTTATCAATACTAAGTATATATTCCACAAACTTTTCCGAACCGTTTTCTTTCATTGCAGTCACTTTTTTATAGAAGTTCAGGATATCCGTTATACGACTGTCCTTGTTGGTAAGCAGCAGATTCATTGTCCATTCCAGGAACTCCCTATATTTGTATTCGGAAACCTTTGTAAGATCCGGTGTATTTCCGGATAACAGTGCCTGAAGTTCCTTATAACTCGCCACTGCCTCCAGCTTAATACCAAACTCCGTTAATGCGGATACATTATTTAAAGTAACTATATTTCTGGTCTTCTTTATGTTTGTAAGTGCAATCATTACTTCCTTGGTCTTCTCATCTGTTACAGACAGCGGAATTTGATTTTCGTATTCCTCTATTATAGCAGTGAGTTTACTATTATCCAGTTCAACTTCATTCCTGGAAGCCATGGTAATAATCTTCAGGCATTCATCCTTAAAAATCGGGGTATTCTCAATGAGATTAAGGTAAGCCTGAAGCGCCTCTGCAAAATACTTTCCCTTAAAATCCTTGATATTTTCGAAAACCTGTGCAGAATATTGCCAGAAGAACTCGTCTTTTTTGTTAGAAGCACTCAGCTTCATTGCAAATTCATCAAAAATTAAGTCTTTTCCTTTAGGCAAGCCGAATATAATATTCCTGATTTCATTTGCACTGTCACCGTTCTCCTCAAGCTTTTCAAGATAGAACTTCACAGCATCTTTTCTCAAAGCCTCGTGATCGAGAGTCTTGCTGTAGTAAAGCGCTATAAGGCTGGACATATAATTGAGATTTCCTGTAAAACCGCCAATGATTGTTCTTAAATCGAAGTTACTCTTCACCAGCCTGTCCGCGCAGTTGCCAACAAAGTCTTCAAAGAGATGGTTGTCCACTAGCTGTGCATCGCTGGATTTAATTATATCCAATACTATGCTGAGATAAAACCTGGCATATTTTGAATCATAGTCGGATACATAGGTGGATAGCTTTCTGATGTTTTCTTCACCAAGGCTGTATGCTGCAAACTTTGTAATCTCGTTGACTTCAAGATTCTTTACATCATTAAATAGTTTGTATACTTCCGTTATCCTGCTCTCATCAGTTCTTGCCAGCCGTCCCTGCAGATAGCCGTAGAAGAACTTGCACACCATATTATAGAATACATTCTCTCCCAGTCTGCTGGCCATTCCTATCATTGTGCTTATAAGAATAAATGCAGTTCTATTTTCAATATCGGAACCAACTCTTGAAATTATGACGTTCATCTTTTGAAGAAGCATCTTATAAGTATCCTTAACGGCATATTTCTCAATGAAATTCATAGCACTTTCTATGGAATTGTAATCCATATATTCTATTCCATTATTTATGAGGTAAAATAACTCCAGACAGCTGTCGATGTCCGGTCCAATTTTAGTGTAACTAAACTCATCAAGAAAGTTTTCAAACATATAGAAGCTCTGATCGTTCAGCAGGTAGCCGACTTGGGCCAGCTCGGAGTACTTACTGTTAAATATTACTCTAGGGCTTGTCCCCTTAGCGAAGTTAAATACTACAACCATAGGATCATCTTCACTGTAATTCTTGGGATTCATTCTTTCCTCTTCTATGTCTACGAAAATCAGGCAGTTATTAACCTCTGAATTTCTGTCGCTTTCGTAATTTCTGAAAACCAGGGTGTCCCCGACCTTTTTTGAAAGAGACATTTTGACTGCAGCAATCCAGTAGGGTATATTTTCTTTAGAATCACAAAGCATGACTGGTTTATGCGTATTCTTGTAATCAATCAATGCATTAAGGATATCCTTAATTTTACTCATCCTTAACTCGAATATTTTGTTATTTACCTTTTGTTTTAAGAATTCTGATACCTGTTCAAAGGATATATTGCCTGTGACTACGTACTCTACCTTTTTTTCTACAGGAGCTGCAACCTGTTCCTGCATTTCCGGAGCCTTGGATTCGACTTCCTTTGGTTGTACTTCTCTGACTTCCACAGTGCTTTCCGCTGTAAGGCTTTCTTCCTGTGAAACATTTACCTTGCCGGCAGATAATATTTCCTGACTGGTACCTTTAATCGCGGCCCTGAATCTATTTGCCATGTTAATCCCCCCTTACCTTATACTCTACTGATCAATTCATCAATAAACGCATTGTACCTATCACATACTTCACTGTTCTTATATATCAGATTTAAAGGTTTTCTCGATAATTCGCATTCGGAAATCCTTTCGTCTGCAGGAATAAAACTATGAAAAAGCAGCCTCCTGATATCCTCTTCCTCCTGGCAATATTCCACAAATTCCTTTGAAATACTGCTTCTCAAATTGTATTTATTTATAAGCAACCCCTTTATGTTGTTATCAATATCAAGCCTGTCCACTATGTCCTCCCAAAGTGCCACAAATAATTCGAGGCCCTTCAAGGCGTTTATGCCAATGTCAGAAACGATTACAATAGCATCACTGACAACAAAGCTGTTTTGATTAATAATAGACATACTTGGATTTGTATCGAAGATAATATAATCGTAATTGTTGAAGGTACTGCTGTATTTCCTGAAGTATTTCTTAAGAAGATATTCTCTTCCTGGATAACTTATTATCCTCATTTCCGTGGAAGTCAAGCCCATGGAAGCTCCTATTATATCCAGGCTTGGAAGTTCATTTATCGGCCCCTTAATTATTGCCTTCTCAGGATGAATCCTCTCATCCTCAAACAACTCCTTTATCCCTAAATAACCTCCAACTGTCTCGTCTATTCCAAGGTTCGATGTAATATTAGCCTGAGGGTCTACATCTACTATGAGAACTCTATATCCTCTTTCCGCAAGTATACCCGCAGTAGAAAACACAGTAGTTGATTTACCTGTTCCACCCTTAAGTGTCCCAAACGTTATAATTTTTCTCACTTTCATCCCCCCTCATCTGTAAAATCCCAAATTTCGTAAGCAAATAATTTATTACCCTTATATAATTTCACATCTCGCAAATTCATAACCATTTATAATACTATTTTACACCTAAGGAAATATAATTATCAAAATCTTTTTATTTCCATATCATACAATTATATTATACTTAAAAAATTCCTTAAGGTAAATTCTTTTTTCTATTTTTTTTGAATATATAATATATAGGGGTGATCCATCTGTAATTAGGAACAAACAGCCCTCTTCCATATCAGACCATTTCTTTTAATTATTCTCTAACCTACTACGAAATTCCTGCAATATTCTTTCAAATATTTATAATATTTTTTTACACTAAAAGACATGATAATAGAAAAACCACCGGAGTTTTAAAGTTCTCTCGGTGGTATTAAGTAACTTGTTATTTTGGGGAAACCCGGCACATTCTTTTCTTTCAAATCCCGCTTCAGGTCACAACAGTCATATTTAATATTCTTGAAGACAAAGTTTATCATATCTCCGCCGATCTCAATAACAGCGAAGTTTACAATCCCATTTGGCGTGTATCCTATGGACCCCGGATTCATTATCCTTTTCTCTTTCCAGTAGCCTCCAAAAGCCTGCAGATGTGTATGTCCCATAAGTACATATTCACAGGCATCCATATCTTTTGGTTCTACATAATCCTCCGTAACCGTGTGCACCATCAAAAACTTTTTGCCATACAGGTCCACCAGCCTTGATTTAGGTATTGTTTTTAACCCGTCCAATCTTTCCATGCCAACAGCATCTTTAGTCCATTCCATATGATTTATTCTCTCAAGAGTCTCTTCCTTATAATCGCCTTCAAATAACTCTATTTCGTTATTACCTAAAATATTAATGAATCTTTTATCATCAACAACGGTATCAAATACTTCGCTTGGATTTGGTCCCAGTTGAAGAAAGTCTCCCAAATTGAGCACAACTTCAATTTCAGGCCTTGCATTTAAATAATCCATAAACACCTGCAAAGCATATATATTTGCATGTATATCCGACACCACAGCAACCCTTCTAACCTTCATAGTCATTCTCCTTTATGAATTGATACTTTTATGTCTTACCCACTTATAATAGATATGAATAATACCCATGTGAACCTCTACAAAATATTTGTAAACATTTACAAAAGAGTTCGTGATTTTTTCTAATTATCACTCTTTTTACTACATTATATCATTTTATTTCACAGATGTAAAAACACATTATTTAATTTGTAAAAATCAGATAATCATATAGGGTTTTAAATTCGATATTAACTTATACATGCTCAAAAACTGGTGACGATTCAGTATTTTGAAGCATGATAAGTTAAGCTTCGTTCTAAAAACCATTTATTATAACCTTATAATTATACGCTTCCTAATACCAAACTATGACATACTCAGAAAAATAATAATATTGATGGACACTAGACAGATTACTAATAGAGTCAGTATTTACAGCGCCCCCACTATTTCCCCCACTACTTCCTCCATGCTCTTTCCGGTGCAATCTATAGTGATATCTGCATACTTCTCATATAACGGCTTTCTTTCAGAGTACAACTGCTCCAAATTACTTCCCTTCTCCATGGCAATCCCTCTTGTAGTAATATCGCTGAGCCGTTTTTCCACTTCTTTAAGAGACAACTGCAGATATACCAGAATTCCACTTTCCTTAAGGTGTTCAATTGACTTTTCACTGTATATTACACTGCCGCCGGTTGCTATTACATGATCCTCTACTTCCAATCCAAGTATATGCCTTTCTTCAACTTCCAAAAAATATTTTATACCAAACCTTTCTATTATTTTATGAAGTTTGCTCTTCTCGTCCTGTTGAATTACAATATCTGTATCAAGAAAAGAGATTCCAAGCACCTTTGCTAAAATTACTCCTACTGTGCTTTTCCCTGCTCCCGGCATGCCTATGAGTACAATATTCATCTATAATCCTCCTTATGCATCCCAAAAATGTGTAGTTTCTACTTCAATATTTCAATTAGGATTATACAGCATTTACTGAGCCTTCCCAGCAAATGCTGCAAAGAATATTTTTCAATCATTACTACAGACTGTTGACAATATCCCTGAACTTATTGCCCCTCACTTCAAAATTTGGAAACATATCAAAGCTGGCACAGGCTGGAGAAAGTACAACATAATCCCCCTGCTCGGAAACCGCCCTGCCTTTGAACACCGCATCTTCAAGGGAATCCACCGTGTATATCGGTATAAATGTCTTCCTCTCTGCCATAACTTTTTCAAATACATTCTTTATGCTGTTTTTCGTCGCCCCCAGCAGGACGAGAACCTTAATCCTATCCAGTCCCCTTTCCGCCAATGGCTCAAAAGGAATATGCTTGTCATAACCTCCGGCAATCAGGATAACTGGCTTGTCAAATACCGATATGGTGGCCAATGTCCTTGTAGGACTGCTTCCGATTGAATCATTATAATATTTAACTCCGTCAACTTCCCGTACAAATTCATTTCTATGCTCCACACCTCTAAAGGCGGAAGCTACCTTTTTCATTGTTTCGATGGATACTTCATCCCTTGTTGCCAGGAATGCCGCCAGATAATTTTCAACATTGTGAAGGCCCTTGATGACAATATCCTCTCTACTGCATATTTTATCACCGCATGCATAGAGTCTTCCTTCCTTATAGCAACCTCCTTCCGGCTCCTCTGTCATTCTGCTGAAAAGCCTTACCCTTCCCCTGGCTTCAGGCACAAAGGAATTTGTAATCTCATTATCTCTGTTCAATACAAGAAGGCTGTTATTGTCCTGAAACTTGAATATGTTCTTCTTTGAATCGATATATTCCTGCATATCCTTATGCATATCCAGGTGGTTCGGAGTCACATTGGTAACCACAGCTACCTCTGGAGAAGTTTCTATGGTCATCAGCTGAAAGGACGATAATTCCAGTACCACCCTGTCATTTTCGGATATTTCTTCAATCTTTGAAAAGAGCGGAGCTCCAATATTGCCACCCACCCAGGTTTTATAGCCTTGTTCCTTCAGAAGATTGTATATAATGGTAGTAGTTGTCGTCTTACCGTCACTGCCGGTAATTCCATACATCTTTGCCGGACAGTAGCGCATAAACTCTTCCATTTCAGAAGTAATATATGCACCTTCTTCCTTTGTCAGCTTCAATGCTTCACTGTCTATTCTCATAGAAGGTGTTTTAAACACCACCTCAAAACCTGTCAGCTTTTTCAGATAACCCTCTCCAAGGCAGAGAGTAACACCTTTTTGAATAAAATCCCTTGCTGTATCACCCAAATCCTCTGCAGATTTCTTATCAAAGGCTGTAACTTCAGCACCCAGCTGAAGCAGAAAATTTATAAGCGGAATATTGCTCACACCTATCCCAACTACTGCAGTTCTCTTTCCCTTAATAAATTTCTTAAATAATCTAAAGTCTTTGTTCATATAATCTATTTGCAACCTCCAAATATGTTTTATACTTTATCCTTTAAAATCTTGTCCCTTTAATAACTTATTATAACACTGGGTATGAAAAATGTTAAAACTTTTTGTCTCCATCATCCAAACGAAATAAGTGCTTAAAATTCAAAATATAATATATAATATAGTGAACTAATTATTTGGAGGATGCAATGGCACTGCTCGCTATGCTGCTGACCCTGCCGCTGCTTTATGTGGCTGTGGAAATAAATGACCAGCAGGAAGAATTGCTGAAGCTCAAGTTATTTTCCCTCTGGCTTCTATGTCAAACCTACATATTGCTGAATCATAAATACATATTTCCCCTAGGCATATCCATATCTATAATAATCGTTATCAATAACGAAAGAAACAGGCAATCAAAACTCGCCGCACTGCTTATCGGTATACTCAGTTTCTCCACCAGTATAGGGGTCAGCCTGCTTTACAGAGTGTAATATATACTCCAACTTTGCTTTATTGGATAATATAGAATCAGCCTGCCAATTTTAAAAGGCAGGCTGATTCTTCTCACAATTAGAATTCCATCTTTGATGCAATATAGGCTTCAAGCTCATCTATATTCAATCTGATCTGGTTCATTGAATCTCTGTCTCTTAAAGTAAATGTATTGTCCTCTAAAGTATTAAAATCAATGGTTATGCAGAAGGGCGTACCTATCTCATCCTGTCTTCTATATCTCTTGCCTATGCTGCCTGCCTCATCATAATCCACATTGAAGTTCCTTCTCAACCTGTCATATACCTCCAAAGACTTTTCCGAGAGCTTCTTGCTTAATGGCAATATGGCGGCTTTAAATGGTGCCAAAGCCGGATGCAGCCTCATTACTGTTCTCACATCCCCGCCTTCAAGTTCTTCCTCGTCGTATGCATCGGCAAGGAAAGCCAGAGCCACTCTGTCCGCACCCAGCGATGGTTCTATGCAGTACGGCACGTATCTTTCATTTGTATTTGGATCTAGATAACTCATATCCTCGCCGGAATGCTCTGAATGCTTCTTTAAATCATAGTCGGTTCTGTCTGCAATACCCCAGAGTTCTCCCCAGCCAAAGGGGAATAGATATTCAATATCAGAAGTGGCATTGCTGTAAAAGGATAACTCTTCAGGTTTGTGGTCCCTCATTCTCAGGTTTTCCTTTGTCAAGCCAAGACTGAGAAGGAAGTTCCAGCAGTAGTCTCTCCAGTAGCTGAACCATTCAAGGTCCTTTCCCGGTTCACAGAAGAATTCCAGTTCCATCTGTTCAAATTCTCTTATTCTGAAAATGAAGTTTCCGGGTGTTATCTCATTTCTAAAGGACTTGCCTATCTGTGCAATTCCAAAGGGAACCTTTTTTCTTGAAGTTCTTTGAACATTTTTAAAGTTTACGAATATACCCTGGGCAGTTTCCGGCCTCAGGAATATCTCTGACTTGGCATCTTCTGTAACCCCCTGGAAGGTTTTAAACATTAGATTGAACTTTCTTATATCGGTAAAGTTTTTCTTACCGCACTTGGGACATACTATACCATGTTCGTCAATATAACTCTTTAATTCCTCATTGGTCCAGCCGTCGGCAGATGCAACTTCGACGCCTGACCCTGTCATATGATCCTCCACCAGTTTATCTGCCCTGAACCTTGACTTACATTCCTTACAATCCATCAGTGGGTCGGAGAATCCACCTACATGACCTGAGGCCACCCATACTTCTCTGTTCATCAAAATTGCACAGTCAACACCTACATTGTAGGGGCTTTCCTGAACGAATTTCTTCCACCAGGCCTTCTTTACATTGTTCTTGAATTCAACTCCAAGTGGGCCGTAATCCCATGAGTTTGCAAGGCCTCCGTAGATTTCTGATCCCGGAAATACAAAACCTCTACCTTTACATAATGCTACGAGCTTATCCATGGTTTTTTCAAAAGCCATTTTTGTATCCTCCCTTTATTAATTATTCTCCCATTACTTCATAACAAGATATATTATTGGAAAATAAAAAAGACCTATACCATAAGGGACGGATTCATCCGCGGTTCCACCCTTTTTGGCATACGCCCATCTCACATCTTTATATACTCAAAAGCTCCCTTCACCTTACCGTTATGATGGTTCTCACCAAACACCA
>JAUZPH010000075.1 GCA_030706065.1 Bacillota bacterium
GGAAATATTGCCGGTGCAAAGGGAGTCCCTGTTGAAATGTTAAGAAAGGCTTCTGCAATGGCTGTATGCAAGATCAACATGGATACAGATTTGAGACTTGCCATGACTGCCGGTATAAGAAAGGTATTCGGAGAGAATCCTAAGGAGTTCGACCCAAGAAAGTACCTTGGAGAAGCAAGAAGTTATATCCAGAAGGTAGTTGAAGACAAAGTAGAAAACGTACTTGGTTCCACTGATTCCATGAATAAATAAATTAAAAGCCGCGGATTACCGCGGCTTTTTTTATTTCTCTATATAGTTCATAACATGCTTTATCACCATGTTGATGCTTCCGTCACCATTTCTCTGTATTTCAAACCTATCCCCATCGTGATAGGTGTCCTCGTTTATATAAAGGTCTATTTCCTTGTCAATCTTTAGTCTTACCCTCTTGAGCTTCTTTTCCACCCATTCCTTGTCTATGGGCAGTTTCTCCTCCAGCCCCTGGGCCGCTACAAATTCAACAAAGGATTTTTTTTCCCCTTCATTCTGAAAGAGGTTCTCCGATAACTCCCGGATATCGATATTTTCTGCATCCCGCAGGCTCTTCTTCACGGTAGTCCTTATGTTTTCGGCTTTGACGGCATCGTTTACCGCATTTGAACGGGTCCAGCTCTCCGCAGCATTCAGAAAATTCTTGGTTATGTCCCTTTTGTTATTTATCAAGGTACATCCCAGGTAACTGTTCAGAAAATACTTCGCTCCATATTCATCACCTTCACCCTTTTTCCCCTGTTTGTCAATAACCATGAGATGAAATTCCATATCATCAATTACCGGTTTGATGAAGGCACATTTCTGTATTTTCTGCGAACTCACCGGCAGCCCCGTAGCCTGCGGCACTATCCTGATATTCATCTTATTATCAACAAATTCTATCTTGTGAGTGTAATTCTTAACATAGTCCATCTTGAATATACCGAGCATCGGGCCGTATTCCGTGGAAAAGTGTACTATCATAAGGTCACAGGAAGGTATGCTGTTATTTGTCTTTATCAGGTTGAAAAGATTCCTGGCCAGTTCCTTTGAGACTTCGAGAAAATCACTTTGTCCCTGCAAAAATTCCTGTGCAAGCTCCTTGACTATCCCTCTTCCTGGATTAAAAACGGCATATTTAAGTTCTTCATCCTTAAGAGCCCGCTCGATATGTCTTTGTACAAACCTGTAAACCTCATCATTCAGCTCAAGGTTATATTCATTTAGAATGGGCTCATCGGAATTAATATCAAGAATGTGTACAACTGCTTCCATGATGCTTATCTCATTTATGTATTCCATTATATGTCACCTCTGGACTTCTGTCCTTTATTGATATCTATTGTCTACATTGTTTATAAATTCCTTTTAACTGCTCTTGGATTATATTTATAGCACAACTCCAGAAATCTTTCATTAGGTGCAAAAATCATCTGTACTCTGTGCTCACCTCCGGTAACCATGGCGGAGTATAGCTTTTTCTCCTCCACAGTAGGGGGATACAGCTTAAGTACCTTATCCGGCTTGTTTGAAAAATCCTTAACGTGCTGACTTCCCAGCGGTGCCAGAAGTTCTATGTCCTTTACACCGAGGTTTATAACTTTCTTTCTGGATTTCATCTCCATTATCTTGTCTATACCAATATCTCCGTTTGTAAAGTCGTACTCATACTCTACATAGAGGTTTTTCTTGACAAAAAACAAAGCTACTGCAATTGCAGCCATAATCAGTCCAAATATGAACTGCATACCTCCAAGCAGCATTAAAGCCAACACCCCGGCAACATACGTTCCGTTATTCGCCAGTGAGTAAGTGAAGGTTTTTTTTGTCGTCACCAATTGCTCATAAAAACTATCCATTATGTTTTCACCAAACCTTTCAATATTTCACATTAATAAATTTTAGACTTACATATATAAACGCTAACTAAATATATGCTATACTTATTAATTATATCAAAGGATGTATTTTATAGTCAAAGTAAAATTATATAGATTTCATTACGTAAACTTAATTTTAGCTTGTATGAAAATATCGAATCTTCACCGATTTTTCATACAAGCTGAAATTGTAGTTGAAGTCTGAAATCTATAGGAGGGTGTGAAAAATATAGTTATTCTTTTTCGCGGGACGCTTGTGGAAACCACAAGCGTTGTAGCGAAACTTATAGAATATCTTTTTTTCACACCATCCCATATGATTCTAATTATTTTTTTGCGAGGTGTTTTCTATGCATGAAATTGAAACAAGAATACTGGATGTGGATGTGGACTTTATAAGGGCCAGGATGGTTGAACTGGGCGCTGTGAAGGTAAAAGCAGAAAACCAGATAAACGATATTTATGACTTTTCAGACCGTCGCCTTCTTGAGAAGAAAGGCTATGCCAGGGTAAGAATAATTGAGGACCTGCTTAATAATAAAAATGTATATTATATGACAACAAAGAAAATGCTTAGCCAGGAGAGATTCAAGGTCATGGAGGAAAATGAAGTTACCGTAGATTCACCGGAAGCAGCAGAAGGCATCTTCAAGGCTCTTGGACTGGATTTGGTTCAGTCGATAAAAAAATACAGGGAAAGCTACAGATATAAGAATACACTGGTGGAAATTGATATAAACGATACGAGCTTCTGCCCCTTCCCCTATATTGAAATTGAAACGCAATTGGAGGTTGAACTTGAGGAGGTTGTTCAATTGCTTGGTTACAACATGAAAGATACAACTTCCAAGACCATCTATGAAATATTGGGAGAAAGAGGCTTTACCCGTGGATTATAGCTTATATTGATGACTCTTTTCTATCATTCGACATTTTTCGTTTGTTTTCTTCTCTTTGTTTTGTTCTGCAAATAATTCATTAAAAAGTGTTGACACAGATTTTAAAGATGATATAATAACTAATGTCGGTAATGCCCAATAGCCAAATTGGTAAGGCACCTGCCTCTGGAGCAGGCACCGTGTTGGTTCGAGTCCAGCTTGGGCAGCCATAATAAAAAGACCTGTTGATTCAGGTCCTTTTTATTCTTATAATAAACTTTTTTGATATACCGATATATACTTTACGGTTTTTATAGAAAAGTTATTGACACAAAGCTTAAACATGATATAATTACTATTGTCGATGATGCCCAATAGCCAAATTGGTAAGGCACCTGCCTCTGGAGCAGGCACCGTGTTGGTTCGAGTCCAGCTTGGGCAGCCACTAAAAAAGACTTGTTGACTCAAGTCTTTTTTTATTTGTTAAGTCTTTACTTTTTGATATGATGACTCTTCGAAAGCGAATTGTATACAATTGCCTTGACGGCATATTGTTAATAACTTATAATAGAATAAAATTAATATATAGATGTATGAATTAAGGATATCTATGATTATGCTGTGATGAGGAATAGTAGTATTTCCACCTTCCGTAGAGAGCTGCCGTCAGGTGCAAGGCAGTGGAGGCAAAATATGAACTCGCCCCGGAGCATGTCTGGCAAAAATAATTTAGTCAGGCACGGGTTACCCGATATAGTATTTGAGTGAGGCTGCAAAAGCCTAATTGGAGTGGTCCCGCGGAAGTGTCTTTCGTCTCTTTAAATGAGATGATGGGCCTTTTTTTATTTATGATGATACGGAAATTAAAACCTAAATACTTCACCTGAAAAAATATCGAATCTTCACCGATTTTTTTGAAGGTGACAAGTTCAAGTATAAAATTCCGTATCTACAAAGTCTTTTTCGAAACTACAATATAATTTAAATATACTAAAGGAGGATTATTATGGCTAGATACAGTACAGATATAGACAGAAAGTGGCAGAAAAAATGGGAAGACACAAAAATAAATAAATTCGACGAAAGCAGAACAGATAAGAAGCTTTACGTGCTTGAAATGTTCTCCTACCCGTCCGGCGCCAACCTTCATGCCGGCCATTGGTTTAATTACGGCCCGGTGGATTCCTGGGCAAGGATGAAGAGGATGCAGGGCTATAACGTATTCCAGCCTATGGGCTTCGATGCTTTCGGCCTTCCTGCCGAAAACTATGCCATAAAGACAGGAATACATCCCAAGGATTCAACTTTAAAAAATATCGATACTATGGAAAAACAGTTGAAAGCAATGGGAGCAATGTTCAACTGGGAAAATGAAGTTGTAACCTGCCTTCCGGATTATTATAAATGGACCCAGTGGGTGTTCCTGAAGCTTTTTGAGAATGGCCTGGCCTACAGAAAGCAGGCTCCTGTAAACTGGTGCCCGAGCTGTAACACTGTACTGGCCAACGAACAGGTACAGGATGGTACCTGTGAAAGATGCGGTACGGAAGTTACAAAGAAGAACCTGACTCAATGGTTCCTGAAGATTACAGACTATGCAGAGGAGCTTCTCACAATGCTGGACGGTCTGGATTGGCCTGAAAAAACCAAGGCCATGCAGAGACACTGGATAGGCAAATCAACAGGATCGGAAGCAACCTTCAAAGTTGTGGACAGCGATGTATCCTTCGATGTATTCACTACCAGAGTAGATACTTTGTTCGGAGTTACCTATGTGGTTTTGGCTCCGGAAAGCTCTCTCGTTGACAAGGTTACTAAAGAAGAATACAGAGAAGCGGTTGAAGCTTATAAGGATGCTGCCAGGAAGCAGACCGATATTGAGAGGCAGTCAATTACAAGAGAAAAGACCGGAGTGTTCACCGGTTCCTATGCAGTGAACCCGATAAACGGCAGAAAGGTTCCAATCTGGACGGCAGATTACGTCCTGGCTACCTATGGTACCGGTGCAGTTATGGCAGTACCGGCGCATGATGAAAGAGACTATGCCTTTGCACAAAAATACAACCTTCCTATTGAAAAGGTCGTCGATGGCGGTACAGATGAACTCTTCACCGAAGACGGTATGCTGGTAAACAGCGGTGATTTTAACGGCCTTACCTCCCAGGAAGGGAGAGAAGCAATAGTAAATAGACTGGCTTCCGAGGGCCTGGGAAGTAAAAAAGTCAACTATAGATTGAGAGATTGGCTTGTGTCAAGACAGAGATACTGGGGCGCTCCAATACCGGTAGTACACTGCGAAAAATGCGGAATTGTGCCTGTCCCGGAGAAGGATCTGCCTGTTGAATTGCCCTATGATGTTGAATTTGCACCGGATGGAAAATCACCACTGGCAAAGAGCCACGATTTTATGCATACAACCTGCCCTCACTGCGGCGGAGAGGCTTTAAGAGACCCGGATACTCTTGATACCTTCGTATGTTCCTCCTGGTACTATTTGAGATATCCGGACAGCAAGAACAGCGAAAAAGCCTTTGACAGTGATATAATCAACAAGATGCTGCCTGTAGATAAGTATGTCGGCGGACCTGAGCATGCCTGCATGCATCTGTTGTACGCCAGGTTCATAACCAAAGCCTTGAGGGATTTGGGCTACTTGAACTTTGATGAGCCTTTCCTGTCATTGACTCACCAGGGACTGATTCTGGGACCAGACGGCCAGAAGATGAGCAAGTCAAAGGGAAACACCATATCTCCCGATGACTATATAAACCAGTATGGATCCGATGTCTTCAGAATGTACCTGATGTTCGGTTTTGCCTACAATGAAGGCGGAGCCTGGAGTGATGACGGTATAAAATCAATAGCCAGGTTTGTTGACAGAGCTGAAAGATTATTGGATTCTGCTATAGAAGTGATAAAATCCGGCAAAGGTAAGGATGCCATAGATAAGTCCGAAAAAGAATTGAATTTCTGGAGGCATACTGCCATAAGAGGTGTAAGTGAGGATACTGATAAGCTTCAGTTCAACACTGCAATTGCCAGAATAATGGAATACACCAATGCACTGTCAAAATACCTGGGAGAGGATGTAAAGAATCCTGCTTTCTTAAAAGTTGCTGTGGAAGATTATATCAAGCTTGTGGCTCCTTTTGCACCGCACTTCTCCGAAGAGATGTGGAATACGGTAAATCCTTCAGGGGATGCTGTTACCTACTCCGTGTTCAACGCAAATTGGCCTGTCTTTGATCCTTCTGCCCTTGTAAAGGATGAGATTGAAATAGCCATTCAGGTAAACGGAAAAGTTAAATCAAAGATAATGATCCCTGCTGATTTAAATGATGATCAGATAAAAGAGGCTGCTTTGGCCGACGAAGGGATAAAAGCTGCCGCAGAAGGAAAAACTATAGCCAAGGTTATAGTAATAAAAGGCCGTCTTGTAAATATAGTAGTAAAATAAATATATACTTTAATAAAAGGCACCTTCCAGGTGCCTTTTACAGAAGTAATTTCTAAATTAACGTATTGCAAAATACCCACAAGGGGTATATAATTAAATTGCAGAGTTTCTCATTTAATAATAATTATTAAGAAGGTGATTATATGACAAATGTAACTATCAGTGAAGAGGCTTATAATGAATTCAGGGCTTTCCTTCAGGACAATGAAATTGAAGATTTCAGCATAAGAATAAACTTTGCAGGCAACAGCTGCAGCGGACCTGCCTTCAATATATCTGTAGATGGCCCGAAAGAAGGAGACGTTGTTGAAAAGGTCAATGATATAAGCTTTGTTATGGAGAAGGACCTCATAGATGAATTTGGCGGCTTCATATTGTTGTCAACTGAAGAAAATGATGGACGCGGTCTTTCCTTAAGGCCTGTTTTTGAAAGTGAAGGCGGCTGCAGTTCATGCCCAGGCTGCCATTAAGGATATTTGACTTTAAATATTATCGATTCCAATACGGAAGCACACATATATTAATAAAAAACTCCGGCAGGCTTTGGCCTAACCGGAGTTTTTAACTCTCTCTGAATTTTTCTATAGTCTTTTGAGTGGCTTTCAGCAGATTGTTAAGTTCTGCTACTTCCGCCTCCTCAATAAGCTTATTCAACGTGTTCTGGAACCTTGTGTACTCTGCCATCTTTCCCATAGATGCCAGAGTCAATATATTATTCATAATATCCGAAATAAGGTCGGACTTCACTTCGAAAAGCTTCTGTGCATCCTTGATCTCATCCTTGATTTCCAGCATCTGTTCGTCCAGCCTGAAGGCAGAATCTGCTGCAGATTTCAGCTTTAATCTTATGTCCTCTGGAATATTCTGCTTGTACTTATAGTTTAAAGAATGTTCTATTGTTGCCCAAAAGTTCATTGCCAGGGTTCTGATCTGAAATTCAGCCAGAATGTCCTGAGGGCCCTCTGCCATATTCACCTGATACTTGAGTACCATATGATAGCTCCTGTAGCCGCTTTCTTTAACATTTGTCACATAGTCCTTTTCATAGAGCACCTGCATATCCCTTCTCTTTCTAATGAGCTCTACAACTTTCTCTATATCATCAACGAATTGACACATTATCCTTATACCTGCTATATCCTCCATCTCATACTGAATTCTGTCCAAGGGAATATTAAACTTATTGGCCTTTTCCAGTATGGATGCCACTTCCTTCACTCTTCCGGTAACAAACTCGATGGGTGAGTATTCGTTTTTTCTTCGGTATTCCTTTCTGATGCTCCTGAACTTTACCTTTAGTTCTTCTACGGCCTGTTCATAGGGACTCAAAAATGTTTTCCATTCTTTTATAGCCATATATCCACCCCTTAGAAATTTACTGCCAAAATATATTATATCAGAAAATATTATAAATGGCACAAATATATTTTTTAATTTGATTTTTAGGATAATTATACATTATAATAAAAAATATATGATTATTTATCAACTGTCGAATTATTATATATGACGAGAACATTGTGGGGTGTATAGAATGGATAACGGTCAAAAGGATTCAAAGCTTTTTTCCGACCTGGAATACCTTGGTTTTAACAAAACTGATAATTGGGAACTCTACGGCAGTAATACTGCAGGACCGGAAAAGCAGGCTGTAAAAGAGGTGGAAGAGAACAAAGAGAAAACATTGCTTTATGAAAGGGAAGTTATCTGTCCTGTCTGTGAGACCAGGTTCAACGCAAGGGCTGTAAAGGTCTCCGCTGCAAGAACGGTCAGCAAGGATAGCGATTTTTTCATCAGATATTCAGTTATAAATCCATACTTCTATGATGTTTGGGTATGCAACAGCTGCGGTTATGCCTCTATGAAAAAAGACTTCGAGTATATAAAGGAACATCAGATCGAACATATTAAGAAAAATATTACCTCCCGCTGGCGTGGAAGGAAGTATCCCGAAACCTATGATTTGGATATTGCCATCGAAAGATACAAGCTTTCACTGTTGAATTATGCAGTTAGGAATGCCAAGAACAGCAGCAAGGCAATGAACTGCCTGAAAATCGCCTGGATGTACAGATTAAAGGAGGATGTTGAAAGCGAGCAGACCTTTCTCCTACAGACTTTGGAGGGCCTTGAAAACGCCTATTATAATGAAGATTTCCCCATGTATGGAATGGACCGCTTTACAACTATGTATCTGATTGGAGAGCTATCAAGGCGGACAGGCAATGATGAAAAAGCCATGCAGTGGTTCAGCAAGGTCATAACCACTACCTCTGTCTCACCCAAGCTGAAGGATTTGGCAAGGGACCAGAAGGATTTGATTAAATTTGACCACAGTCATAACGATACCGACCTGTCTGCTCCAGCTGCCGGTGAGCCCGCAGCCGAAGGCAGTAAGAAAGGCTTTTTCAGGTCAATTTTCAGAGGCCTGTAAAGGCAGCCCCAAGTTATTTTACTCCTAGAGACGATAAAGCACCTCAGCTTGTAATGCTGAGGTGCTTTCTATATAAACAGATTCAAATTGGAGTCTTCCGTTTCACCGATATAATATCCTACTCCGCCAATCTTAACTCCACCAATCAGCTCTTCCTTTTTGAGTCCCAGGAGGTCCATGGACATCTGGCAGGCAACCATTTCTATTCCGTTTTTCATTCCTGAGCGGATCAGCTCTTCGAGGGAATTGACATTCTTTTTTCTCATGAGTCCCCTGATCATCTTAGGGCCTATTCCTGCCATATTCATCCGTGATAGTTTTAACTTTTTACTTCCTCTTGGCATCATCCTGCCAAACATCTTTTCCATTACATCTTTATCAGCCCTTACCTTCTCCACTTTTCTCAATATGTTGATTCCCCAAAAGGTAAAAAACATTGTAACTTTTTTCCCCATAGCCGCTGCCCCATTTGCTATTATAAATGCTGCAATAGCTTTATCCAGCTCTCCGCTGAATACCACTATTGTTTTATTATCTCTCACCGCCGGCATTTCCTTATCAGTATCTGCCCTCCCTTGTTTTGTCTCCTTTCCTGTGACCCCTCCTCCCTTTCTTATCACTGCTGTTATATTGCTTCCATCCCTGTTCAGGCTTAGGAGTTCATTATCTGTCTTTTTACACCAGGACTGTATGTCTTCGTAGAAGCCCGGATCTGTGGCAACTGCTCTCACAGCCTCTCCAGACTTTATATCATCCGCCGCCGCCTTTACAGCCATCAGTGGCCCCGGACAACTCTGGCCGCAGGCATCTACTTCCCTTTTGATTTGTACCTCTCCACTTTCCTGACCTGAATCCCTGCCTGATTTTCCTTCTGTTTCCGCTGTATTTTTCTTTTCCTGTTTATCCTCTTTCCCGGGCTTGAATCCTGATGCCAATGCATATTTATAGCCTCCGGTCATATTTTTAACCTTAAACCCGCTCATTTCCAGTATTCTGGCAGCAACGTACCCACGCAGCCCCACCTGGCAGTATACCCGGATTTCATCATCTTTGTTCAACTCGCTCAATCTACTTCTGAGCTCATCCACAGGAATATTGACAGCACCTTCCATATGTCCGTTTTCATACTCCTGTGGGGTTCTTACATCCACCAGATTATTATTTCCGTCCTGAATATCCGCTGGCGTTTCAGGGTTAAATGAATCCATTCTCCCCGCCAGGATATTTTGAGCTGCAAAGCCAGCCACGTTTATCGGCGATTTTGCGGAAGAATATGGCGGAGCATATGCCTGTTCAAATTCCGCCAAATCCCTGACGGTGCCTTTCATCCTCATAACTGCGGAGACCACGTCCATAACCTTATCCACACCTTCGTATCCAACAGCCTGAGAGCCAAGTATCCGTCCTTCATCATCAAACAGCAGTTTTATAGTAATCTGGCTTCCGTTTGGATAATAGGGGGCATGAGCCATCGGATGTACCACTGTTTTCCTGAAATCAATATTCTGTTCCTTAAGGGTACTTTCCTTTAGTCCGGTGCATGCTGCAGCCAATTTAAATACTTTGATGATTGCAGTCCCCAGAGTACCCTGATATTCTGAAGTAAGACCGCAAATATTATCTGCAGCAATTCTTCCCATTTTGTCTGCTGGCCCGGCCAGGGTTGTAACTCTTTTCACACCTGAAACATAATCCTTTATTTCCACTGCAGCCCCTACAGCATAAACATTGTCCGCACTGGTTTTCAAGTGTCCGTCAACGACTATGACCCCTTCGTCAGTAAGGCTTATGCCGCTTTCCTTCAAGAATCCCGTATCCGGTGTCACTCCTTCTGCCAGTACCACCATATCAGCCCTAATAACCTTTCCGCTCTCAAGTACTGCTTCAATTTCACTATCTGCATCCTTAAAGGTTTTGACACCATCCTTTAAAATCAGTGTGACTCCGTTATCACAGAGCTCCTTTTCCGCTGCTGCCGCCATATCTCCATCGAGGGAGGATAATATATGCTCGCCATGTTCCGCAAGCATTACCTCAATCTGGCTGCCAGCAAGGTTTTCTGCTACTTCAATACCGATATAATCCCCTCCGGCCACCAATATCTTCTTAACGGCATTTCTACTTATGTATTCTTTTATTCCTTCCCCGTCGGAAAGGTTCCTTAAGGTGAATACCCTGCTGCTTTCCACACCTGGAATCTCCGGTATTACAGGCCTGGCTCCTACAGCCAGTACAAGATAGTCGTAGTTTATTTCATATTTTCTTTGATCCTTTGTTTTTACACTTACAGCCTTTTTCAATATATCTACCTTTGTTACCTCGCTGTTTGGCCTGACCTCTATTCGATATCTCCTGTTCATCACCTCAGCAGTTTGTATGAGAAGCTTTTCCCTTTCTTTTATCACGCCACCTATAAAATAAGGCAGTCCGCAGCCTGCATAAGATATAACTTCCTCTTTCTCCAAAACAATTATCTCAGCGCTTTCATCAAGCCTCCTCAATCTGGCTGCAGTGGAAACACCTCCGGTACATCCGCCTACAATTACAATTCTTTTAGCCATACCAATACCTCCGCCGTTAAAGCTTTATGTCTTTAGTGTTCCAAGTTGCCTGTTACTTAATCCTGCAGAAA